>NZ_JAGGRD010000008.1:0-27964 GCF_018613005.1 Paenibacillus sp. ISL-20 | reverse complement strand
GTCGACAAAATAGTGTTCCAGATTGACGTACTTTTCCTGGGCAAGAAACTGAAGCACGCTCGTGAAGACGATCTCCAGCACATCTTTCATACGCTCGGAACGAAAACGATTGATGGTGCGGAAGTCCGGGCGCTGTCTCCCAGCAAGCCACATGAACATGACATTCTCACGGACGGCTTTGGCGATCTGACGGGAGGAGTAGATTCGCTGCGTATAGGCGTAAATGATGACTTTGGTGAGCATCTTGGGATGGTAGCTGTCTCGTCCGCCACCGGGATAAGCGGCCGAAAAGATGCGCTCATCCAAGCGGTTGACCGCTTCATTGACGATGCGAACAAGATGATGGGGAGGAATGTCGTTCTCCAAGTCCATTGGCAGATGAAGTTGGTCCATGGTATATTGAATGTACAAAGAAACCGTTCCTTTCGTAAATGGTGGGTAGCACTTCCATTTTACCAAAGAACGGTTTCTTTGCGTCTAAAAAAGCAAGAAATCTGCACGGCGTAGCGGAGAGGACGAATCGATTCCGGACAAGCGTCAGCGCTCGCCTTTGCCCCCACATTTCGTCCTTGCTCAGAACCATTCCAAGAAATGTGGGGGCAACAGCGATGGGAGGAACGATTCGTACATGGAGCGTCTTCTAACAGCAAGAAGGGGGCCTCCCGCAAGATCTAAGATCTTTTGGGACACCCCCTTTTTTGTGGTCAGGATCAGGCATCGCTGGCAAATATTTTTTTTTGAAACGTGAGTGTGGTACGATCATACTGATTTAAGTCCAGTAACACCAAATGAGGTGGCCTATGAATCAGGAACATTGGAAGCAGGCAGAAACCGCACTGGCTTGTATGGAAGTTATCAAGAACGGTGATAACGACCCTGTCACGATTGAAGGCGAATCGGATGATCTGCGCTGCATCGGAATCGGTACGGATGCTGCAGTATTCGTATACGAACCTTTGCCGGCCTACGCGTTCAAACTGTATGCTGCGGAGGCACTGCCTAAGAAGGAAGCGGAGATTAAGGTCTATCAAGAGCTGGTGGGCAGCCCCTATTTCCCTGCATTTTATGGGGCAGGTCAGCGTTATGTGGCGATCAGCCATGAATCTGGATTAACCCTGTATGACTGTTTGCTCTATGGTGTGTCCGTTCCAAGGCAGGTCATCGATGATGTCGAGGCAGCACGTTCCTTTGTGCGGAGCAAGGGCTTAAACCCGCGGGATATTCATTTGAAGAATGTACTGCTGCAGGAAGGCAGAGGGAAGGTGCTCGATGTATCGGAGTATATTCAGGAAGGAAACGACAAGCGATGGGAGCATCTTATGTGGGCTTACGACAACGTATATCCGCTGCTTGAGGGCAAGAAGCTGCCGCTATGGGTATTGGAGGCCGTGAAGAACGGATATTACCGTCTTGACCCATCCAGTGTGAATATGCAGGAATTTGCGGACCGGATTGGGCGACTGTTCTTCAGAAAATAGGAAAATGGGACCCATTCGAAACAGGTAAGAGCATCCCCTCTTAACAAACGAAACGAAACGCTATCTTCAGAACATATTTGGCGGATTCAATCCCCTTGAAGCTGTAACTGCTCCAGGGGGATTTTTGTATTTAGAAGATACTCCAGTCCATCTCCCGGGATATGGACCGGAGTAAATGTACGCCGGCATAGCTGTTGCCTTTATCATTCAATGCAGGGCCCACCACGCCGATGCCATAACGTCCCGGCACAAAAGTTAAAATGCCCCCTGAAACGCCGCTCTTGGCGGGTAAGCCTACCTGAATGGCGAATTCTCCTGATGCGTTGTACATGCCACATGTCGTCATGAACGTCTTGGCGATTTGAACATATCTTCTCGGTATGAGCGCTTTGCCGGTTAGCGGATCCGAACCGTTGCAGGCTAGCACCAATGCCATTCTGGCTAAATCGGCGCAATCCACAGCAATGGAGCAGTGCCGAAAATACACCTCTAACACCTGTTCAACATCTCCGCTGAGCACCCCGTTTTCCTTCAAAAAGAATGCTATGGAGCGATTCAGATTCCCGGTTTCCGATTCGGAGCGGTAAACGCCCAAGTCATACTCCAAACCAGCGTTGCCCGCTAGCTCTTTAAGGAACTGAAGAATTCGGTCGGATTTATCGTTCGGGCTGTCTCCGCGAATTAAGGAAGAAACGGTAATCGCGCCTGCGTTAATCATCGGATTGAAGGGAATGCCGGGTCTCACTAACTCCAGCTTCAGCATGGAATTGAAGTTGTCTCCGGTCGGCTCCATGCCGACCTTACTGAAGACGGCATCCTCTCCATTGTCCATCAGCGCCAATATCAGCGTAAACACTTTGGAGATGCTCTGCATCGTAAAACGCAGCCCGCAGTCCCCGGCGGTGACGGATTCACCCTGGGGGTTCATTAAGGTGATGCCCAAAGCATCATGGGGAGCTTTGGACAGCTCGGGGATATAGGAAGCGACTTTGCCTCTGCCGACACATGGCGAGCTGGCTTCCAGCCAGCCGGGGAGCTGCTGCCTGATGGCTTCGATATCGGGTGACATCATCTGTTAAACTCCTTTCTTGGACTCTAGTTAGTCAGCAGTTGAATGACATTAGTGACGATGAAACAAACGGATTTTGAGACGTTGGATGACGAAAGATTGGGATGGGCTTGTGTGGAATCAACGCTACTAGGGATCCGCGGAAAAAATGCTTCGGTCAAATCAGGATTCTGAAAGCGTGTATTAGGGGTATCCTATTTGCTGCAGACACCCGGGTATGAACACTTATATGAAAGATTTAATGAGATCGCTCCCGATAGCTTGAAACGGATCAGCATGTTCATTCGTTCCAATCCGCATAACAGAACGCTATAGCCCGCCATGGCCATGTCCATGCAGCGGGTTTTTGTTTTGTTCTGAGCCAGTAAGAGCACTCAACAAGTTTGTTAAGCTTTATGTAAGGTTCGTATAAAAATCGTGTAAGGTTCGCCTTCTATAATTACATCTGTGCTTAACTAACGATGACTTGAAGGAGAACGCGATATGACAACCATATTACAAGCAAAACATGTAGAAAAAACATTCGGTATTCAAGGAAATCAATATACGGCATTGCAAGACATCAATCTTGAAATTCAGGAAGGTGAGTTTGTCGGTATTATGGGGCCTTCCGGGGCAGGCAAATCCACGCTGCTGAATATTTTCTCGACGATCGATACACCGTCGGCAGGCGAAATTACCATTGCCGGACAACATATCGTATCGATGAACGAGGAGCAGCTATCGGATTTTCGCCGGAATCAGCTAGGATTTATCTTTCAGGACTACAACCTGCTGGACACACTCACCGTCAAAGAAAATATTTTGCTTCCCCTGGCATTGTCCAAGGTGCCTGCAGCCGAGATTGAGAAACGGGTGAACGAGATCGCCGATACGTTCGGGATTCGCGATATCTTAAACAAATATCCTTATCACATCTCGGGTGGTCAGAAGCAGCGCACCGCGGCCTCGCGCGCCATTGTGGCCAATCCAAGCCTCATACTGGCGGATGAACCGACAGGGGCGCTGGATTCCAAGTCGGCAACCAGCCTGCTGCAAAGCTTAAAGAAACTGAATGAGATAGAGCGTGCCACCATCATGATGGTCACTCACGATGCTTATGCAGCAAGCTACTGCAAACGCGTCATTTTTATAAAAGACGGGCAGCTGTACCAGGAGCTTCATCGAGAAGACCAACTGCGCAAGGTGTTTTTTGATCAGATCCTGGAGGTACTGGCTGCACTTGGGGGTGAGCATGATGACACTGTTTAGCATAGCCAGAAAAAACATCCGCAAAAATTTCACCAATTACTTTTTATATTTTGCTTCGATGATCTTTAGTATCGTCATTTACTTCACTTTTGTTTCACTTAAATATGATACTGCGATTCAGTCCGCAACGGAGGGGTCGACAAAAATCAGCTCGGCCTTTAGCGGTGCCGCCGTCGTGCTGATCATCTTCGTGGCTATATTCATTTGGTACTCCAATTCCTTCTTTACCCGCAAGCGCAAGAAAGAAGTGGGATTGTATTCATTGCTCGGTGTTCGGAAGAAACAAATTGGCCGGATGTTATTTTATGAAAACTTTCTGATGGGTGTGCTGGCTCTACTGGCCGGGATTGCCCTGGGTTCCGTGCTGACGAGATTTTTTGTATCCCTGTTAATGAAGGTCATGGGATATGATGCGGTGTCGAATTTCTCGATATCGCCTGCGGCCATCATCAACACCGCCATTGTGTTTATGATCATTACGCTTATCACATCACTGCAGGGTTACCGATTGATCTACCGGTTCAAATTGATTGAGTTGTTTCATGCGGATCAGGAGGGAGAACGGGAACCGAAGGCTTCATGGATTACCGCTGTATTGTCTCTGGTATTCATAGGCACCGGATATTGGCTTGCTCTGCAGAACCTGCTGGAATCCAAGGCTTGGGCGGCGATGGGATTCATGCTAACGCCACTCGTCATCCTGACGACGGTGATTATCGGAACGTATCTGCTGTTCAGTACCCTGACCGTGACGTTGCTGAAAATATCCAGAAATAACAAGAACAGATTCTGGAACGGGATGAACATGATCGGTGTCTCCCAGCTTCTATATCGCATCAAAGGCAATGCGCGTACGCTCACGATCATTGCCGTCCTTAGCGCGACAACACTTACTGCTGTTGGGACGGCATACAGCTTTTATTACAGTAATGCAAGCAATGCCCAGCAAGCGAACCCCAACAGCATGATGTGGATCTCCCACGATAGCAGCGTGACAAAGCGAGCCGACGAGTTGATAGACTCAACTCCGCATCACGAGCTGTTATATCATGCGTCCGTCCCTGTCCTTGAAGTGGATGCTGATGTTAGAGGGCTCAGTGAAGCATTTTCGCATGACATCCAAACATACAACGTCCTATCTCAGCATGATTTTAACGAGCTGGCGAAAATGCAGGGCCGCAAAGACACCATTACTTTAAGCGGAGAAGAGGCCGTTGCATTGGACCCGTCCTATTTCGAAGGAATTTCACCGACGTATGTGGGGTCTACAGTCACTCTCAAACAAAACAAGCAGGAACTGCCAATTACCTTTAAGGAATTGAAGAAATACAGCGTGCTGAACTTGGGTACGGTCTATTCTACTATGGTTGTAAGCGATGAACGGTTTGCGCAATTGGAGAAACAAGCAACCACGATCATGCTGGAGGCCTATGGCATATCGAATCAAGACAAAGCAAAGCAGCTGACGGAGGATCTCGAAGGCATCTTGCCGGAAAGTGCGTCATTTGCCAGCTATTATCAGGATTATGCGAGAGGAATGGAAGCGTCAGGCCTGTTGATTTTTATGGGAGGATTTCTGGGGCTTGTGTTCCTCACGGCGACCGGCAGCATCATATATTTCAAGCAATTAACCGAAGCCAATTCGGACAAGGCAAGATATCAGATTTTAAACAAAATCGGCGTAAATCGGAATGAGGTTAAAAAGAGCATAGCCCAGCAAGTCCTGTTCATCTTTGCTTTGCCGCTCGTTGCCGGCATTGCCCACTGCGCTGTCGCACTTTCAGCTTTGTCCAAACTTCTGCATATGAATCTCGTGATTCCGGTCGTGATCTGTATGGGCGTCTATACCTGTGTTTATTTGATCTATTACGTCGTGACCGTTAGGTCCTACTATAAAATTGTAACCAAAACAAATTAACCTATCATAAAGGAGTAGAGTCATGAAAAAAACGATGATCTTCGGCGGCATTCTTGTCGCCATCTTAATTGGGTTTGTTGTATTTATTCAAAATGTGAACATTAACCGCTTCGGGACAGATTCATATTATGTGCAAATTCAAGATGGAACCAAAGTGGAAGACAAAATGGATAACGGGGAGAAGTACATCTACTATGAGTACACCTTGGAGGGATTCAACAAAGAAGGGAAGGCGAAAACGTTAACCTTTAGGGCGAACAAAGAACTGCGAAAAGAAGCGTATTTGCGTTTGTACGTCAAAGAAAAGGGTGTCAGCTCCTATCAAGAGGTACAGGCAAACAAGCTTCCGGAACAAGTCAAAGTGAAGCTCGAAACGTTAGGAAAATAAGGACGATATCAGAGGGAGAGAATAACATGACTCATGTAAAAGAAAGAACAACGATCCTATCGAAAAAGGCTATTATTGGCTCACTTGCATTGACATTGACTGCATGCCCGCTCATCAACGCGGGTCATGCAGCGGCAAAGGCTGGTTCTCCGACTACAATTTCACAAGTCTCTGCGAGCGTTGAAGCGCATGCGCCGATTCAATATCATATTCAGGCGAGACTGAACGAGAAGAACATGACCATGCAGGGAAGCAGCATGGTTACCTATCGAAACACCAGTCAGGATACGTTGAATCAGCTGGTATTCCATACCTATGCCGATGCCAACCGTTCGAAATCGACACAGACGTCCATGTTTAAACGATCGAACGAAGAAATCAGCAAGAACCATCCGGATAAGAAGCCGGAAGATTTTCTCGGCGGTATTGATATTCAAGGAGTGAACGCTAACAGCCACGCTCTCGAGTTCCATAATAAAGATCAGGCTTTGACTATTCAATTGAAGGAGCCTCTTCAACCGGGCGAAACGATATCGGTACATATGGACTTCTCTCTGAACATTCCGTATGGTTCGCAGCGCTTATCGTATTACCAGGATATTGTGAATGGCGCTCACTGGTTTCCGGTTTTGTCGGTCTATGACGAGGAGAAGCATCGATGGAATACAACCCCTTACAGTCCATCATTCGAAAGCGATTATAATACTTCTGCAGATTATGAAGTAGAGTTCAACGTTCCTGACGCTTATCAGGTGGCGATGCCAGGCACGATAACGACACGGAATAACGTGGAACCCGGCCGAAAGGTTGTTTCCACTGTTGCCAACAATACAAGGGAATTCGTATTTTTTGCCAGTCCCAATTTCAAAATGGATAGTGTTACCCGCGACGGCTTGACGATCGAATATTTATATTTTGATAACGAACCGGGAAAGAAACAGGTCATTGATCGGTATATCGATCAGGCATTTAAAGCCATTGAATTTTTTGGTGATAAATACGGCGCTTATCCTTATCCGGAATTCCGAATCGTCGAGTCTTACGTGGAGGGTGTGGCTATCGAATATTCACGGGTCATCCAGATGGGACAGGTTCACAGCCAGGCCGATCCCGAGCAGGAGACGGTATTCGTTCATGAAATCGCTCATCAGTGGTTCCACGCTCTAATCGGGAACGATTCGGAGAAGGAATCTTTCCTGGACGAAGGTTTTGCCGATTTTTCCAAGGTGTATTTTGCCGAGAAGCAGGGGGATAAGCTGAATGGTTTTAAATCCATTCAATTTGACGATTCCAAGATGGAGCTTGCCATTGCGTCGACCAATGACGAAGTGGGGGACTTGGCGAGTCCGGTGTATTACGAGAAAGGTCGCCAAGCGATCTACCAATTGTACCGTTCCGTTGGCGAAGAGAAGTTTGACCGCTTTATGAAGGAGTATTTCAAACGCTATGTATACAAAAATGCTACCATTGAGGGACTTCTCCAAACGATTGAAGACGTGCTCGGAAAAGAGGCGCGAAACGAAATGGCAACGGCTCTATATCAGCCGGGGTTTGTACTAAAGCCTGAATACCAACTGTCCGAAGAGGAGAAAACCGCATATATGCATGATCAGTTTCAATTGCTGTACCAATCAGCCCTTTCCCAAATTCCAGGTTTGCCCTACGAAACGATGAGCCGCATCATGGAGAAGGCCCTTCAGGGAGAGCCATTATCGATCGTTCTGAGCGATCAAGTAAGTAATCAAACTCGCAAGCAGCAAGAAGCCATGGTGAACCAGCTCACAATGCTTCTTGATATCAGCGGAGTGAAATATGACGTTATTCGGGATCGCCAGGTGTTGAAAAAGAAATTGAAGAAGGAACTGGGGACAAGCAATCTGATCGTGATTGGTAACGGTAAAACGAACGGGGTGATCCAGGCCCTGAAATCCGGTATCATCGAGCGGGTGAACAAAATGGGCTTTGCCTGGAAGGATACCATGAATCAACCGAGTGCTTCCGGGGCGTATGTGATCAAGCATCCATTCAATCAAAATCGCTTAATGCTGCATTATTTCTGGAATGGAGATCATGTAAGTGATGAGGCCTTAGAGACCTACATGGCGAAAATGCAGGAATCCCTTGGATTCACGAGCGCTTTTTATCAGTACTATGTGATGGACAAGAAGGGCAAGGTGGTGTTAGATAAACAAGAGGAGAACCCGCTATCGAAGTTTTTTGCGGAGGAGTAAGCTTGATTCCTTCTCAATGCTTCATGCGCTGTTGAATAGCAGCCTGGCAGGAGGGAAAAATGTTGGTTATAGCAGGGGGTGAACGAATTGGCGTTTGATCAAAAGGTACTTGTCGTTGATGACGAGGCGGATATTGTCAGGCTTCTTCAAACCGTGCTGATCAAGGAAGGCTTCGATCAGGTATATACCGCAGCAACAGCGGAAGCAGCATGGCTTGAATTCCAGAAGTGGCAGCCCGATCTTGTCATTCTGGATATCATGCTTCCGGATGGAGAAGGATACGAGGTATGCAAAAAAATACGCAGCGTCTCCAATGTTCCGATATTCTTCTTATCGGCCAAGACCGAAGAGATTGATAAAATCCTGGGTTTCGCCATCGGAGGCGACGACTATATTACCAAGCCCTTTAGTCCGAAGGAAGTGGCTTACCGGATCAAAGCCCGGTTTCGGAGACCGGATGTTTCTGAGCATGAGGCCAAACCGAATCGCGTGATTAAGAAAGGCCCCTTTGAATTAGATGAAGAGAAGGTGGAGCTGAAGAAGAACGGCAAGGTCATTCCACTAAAACCGAAAGAGCTGGGATTGCTTACGCTGCTGCTTAAACATCCCGGCCAGATCATCAGCAAGGAAAGTTTATATGATCAGGTATGGGGTGAGGAATTCTTCGGATTTGATAATACCGTGATGGTTCACATCAGGAGGCTGCGGGAGAAAATAGAAGAGGACCCTTCCAATCCCCGGCATCTGCTTACGGTAAAAGGCCTTGGGTATAAGCTTGTCGTAGAGGATGAATAAGGGATGAAGTGGAAGCTGACCGGCAGGTATCTGGTCTCCGTGGTTCTTATCGTCGTCATCGTTATTATTATGAACATCGTGGTGATTATCGGCTTATTCGTTCTACAATCGGTGAATGAGGATTTCCTTTTAAATCAGCAAACCTCAGCAGAATCGATATCCCGATCCTTCCAGGAACATATCGTAATATCGCAATCGGGTGCTTCGATAAGCGAGAAGGGCAAGGAGATTCTGGAGAAGAATCAGGCATGGGTTCAAATTCTGGATGAGGATGGCGGGGAAATCTACCGCTATCTTGCTCCGGAAGAGGCCAAAACGAAGTACACCCCCATCGATATTGTGCAAATTTATAAGTATGTTGAGAAGGAAGTGCTGTCCACCGTCTTTATTGGCGAGAAGACGGGCTTCGAACATCGTTACAGTTACTTGGTTGGATTTACGACTCCATACCTGGAGCGGCAAGTGTTAACCATCGATTCACGGAACTTCGCACAGATGTTTAAGGTATTTAGTGTATCCCTCATCATCGTTGACGGATTCATCGCCTTATGTATCGCTTATATCTTCAGCAAGCGGCTGACCAAACCCATGTTTATCTTAATCGACAGCATTAAGCGTTTAGCTAGCCGTGATTATAACGTCTATCATCAACCTAAGGGGATATATAAGGACGTGTTTGCCAATATCAATCTTTTGGCCCAAGAGCTGAAATCAAGCGAGAAGGAAAGAAAGAAGTTGGATGCGATGAAGGAAGAATGGATCGGCAATATCTCGCATGATATCAAAACGCCCCTTGCTTCGATTCAAGGCTATGCGGAGATGATAAAGGACACGGAATATCAGTTCTCCATGGATGAAATACGGGATTATGCCGGGATCATCGAAGGAAAGTCCAAATATTTGAGAGACGTGATCGAGGACTTGAATCTGTCGACCCGCTTGAGGAATAAAAAGCTGACGTTGAATAAGAAAAATGTAAACATCGTAAGCCTGGTGCGCAATGTCGTGATCGATACCCTGAATGACCCGAGATACGCCAATCGGGACATTGACTTTAGCAGCAGTCATGAGATCATTAAAATCGAGGTTGACGATATTCTGATACGCAGAGCAATCAGCAATCTAATCTATAATGCGATTGTTCATAACCGTGAGGATATTTCGATCAAGGTCCAGGTCGAGAGGAATGAAGAGCATATCCTGATTCGTGTGGAGGATAATGGAAAAGGCATTAAGCAGGAGGAGCTCGGAAGAATCTTCGATCGATATTACCGTGGGACCAATACGGGGGAACTCCATAAAGGGTCAGGTCTTGGCATGGCCATCACACATGACATTGTGATGGCGCATGAAGGATATATTCAGGTTCATAGCACGCTTGGCCAAGGCACGGTTATGGAAATCAAACTGGTTCGGAACAGCGCCGATATGAATGATGGTTTTCCCACGGTTAGGGACCAGGGTCAGGAGTAAAAAAACGCAAAAGGGATACACTACCGCAAAAGGAGTGTATCGCTTATGAAACTGCTTGTTAAGTTATTGGTGCATGGAGTTTTGATTACCGCACTGCTGGTTGCACTTACCGATGCTTCGTTCACAGGGGCTATATTGACGGCATTAGGAATTGGCATCGTTGCTTATTTGGTGGGAGATTTATTTATTCTGCCACGTACCAGCAATATGATGGCAACGATTGCCGATGCCGGATTGGTATTTGTAATGCTGTGGATTATTGGCGGTGTTACGAACTGGACCCTTGATTTCTCGGAGGTCCTGCTGATTGCAGTACTTGCGGGAAGCTTCGAGTATTTATATCATATGTGGCTCAGGGGCGAGCATTTGTTTGAAAAGAGACGGCGAGCCTCGTAACCACGGTGAAATATTATATGCATCCCCTGTTGATAAGAGCGAGTCACGCCTCCTAACGCGTCAATAAAATAACCCCATTGCTCGTTCAAGAGCGATGGGGTTATTCAGTTTTTTACCTCTTAAGGTTTAGCATTCTTCCAATAAGCATAAGCATGCACCACGCTACCGGTAAAGGAAGGAGAATCCTTCAATAAATCAGGCAGTTTGGCAAGCTCTTCCTCCATGTAAGCTGCTCCTTCTTCATAGAAGGAAATATGATCTCCTTCATGGCTGGCTTTGATCTCGACGGAAATCTTGATCGGTTTGCCCAACTCATCGGCAAATGCAATCTCTTTCTTAGCGACTGCGACAATCCCATTCGATCCTTCCGCTACATCCCGGAAGGCCATGAGTGAAACATGGTCCATTCGGTTGATCATCCACTTGCTGAGCGACATATCTTGACCGGTAACTTTGTATTTATCCAGCCACACGGCCATATCCATACTTGCTTCCAGATTGGAGTCCTTTTTCAATTCCGTAACAAAGGCATCCAGATTCGCGGTCCATTCGGAAATAACCTGCTGCGAATTTTCCCTCCACGCAGGCAGTACATAAGGCTCAATGTCCAAATGAATGCCATGAAAACGTTCATTGCCTTCCACTGCGCGGTTGTAGTTCTTTACGTAATTAACCAATCGCAGCATTCTGGGCCGGTTCTCCTCAAGTGCCCATATCGGATGACCACCCATGGCATGAACTTCGATTCCGGCAGCAGCCGCTTGTTTAACAAACGAAGAGTACGAACTGTACGGTTGCTCCAGGTCCAGTCTTACATACAGCCAGTTCAAGTTTTTCTCTTTCGCAAAATCAAGAATTTCCTGACTGTTTTGAATCACTTCATGAGCTTCCCATATATACGTGCCTCTTACGATAGAGTCCCGTGTAACCGGATCCGCATCTGGCACGCGACCGCCTTCTCCCGGTTCAGGATTCGGATCGGGGTCCGGTGATGGGGAGGTAGGATCGTTATCGTCTGGCGGTACGCTCTCATCATTGGACATGTTTTGCCAGTTGCGAATATCGTGGATAGCGATCCCGGCAAAGGATGCATATGAACCGAGCACACTGGACAGATGCTCCAGTTTCTCATTCATTCTTTCCTTACCATGTCCATAAAAGCTGGTGTGAGGCTCGCCCGGCATTTCCTTCGTGTTAACCCCAATAAGAATCTGCTTACCAAGCCTGTTGGCAAGCTCGAGCTCATCTCGCGTCAGGTCCAGTATTCCATGCTCGGATTCTACTTCGTTCCGGTAGGCCATCACGGTAACCTGGTCAAATGTACGGATCAGCCATTCATTCAGATTGGTGCCATTCCCCAAGGAGTATTGATCAAACCAGAAGGGGATGTCGATTCCGAGTTCCAGTTCCCCGGATACTTGATTCAGGAACACCTCCAGATTTTGTTCCCAGGTGCTGATGATCTTGTCCTTCTCGTCCTCCCAATGAGCAAGTACATACGGCTCTATATCAAGATGGATTCCGTCAAATCGGGCACCGGCCGAAACCTTGCCGTTATAGTTCACCACCCAATCCGCAAGTCCGAGCATATCTTCCCGATGTTCGGTGAGGGCCCATCTTGGATCTCCACCTAAAGCATGCACTGCGATTTGATTCTCATGCGCGCGCTGTATAAATGCCTCGTAAATGTCGGAAGGCAGTTGACGATCAATCTGTAAGTAGATTAGATTAATTCCCTCTTCTCTGGAAAAACGAAGAAGTTCTTCGCCGCCATCCTGAATCAGATTCGTCTGCCAGATCCAAGTTGCTTTTTTTGTAGCATTTTCCCCATAAGCCGGGGTATGAAGCCCCACCAGAAGCATGACAGCCAAGAGACTGACAAGCATCGGGTAACCTTTCACTTTCATGTTTTCCCTCCGTTTCTCTGCGAGAACTCCACGTATTCTCTATTTAGTAAACGGGGTTATTATAGCATTGATACCTCAAAAAAAGATGAGCCCTTGTTCTTACGGGACAGGTAGCAAGGAACACATCGAACGGATGATCGGTTTAAAAGGAACTACGCTATATTTGGTAAAGTTTAACTAAATGATATAGATTATATGAATTTGAACAAAATTAAGGCTAACTACTCAGGAAGAAAGTTGTGTTTTTGACTTCGAAATGGCCTAGTGTCACTGTTTTAATGACGAATGTCATTAAATTTATGGGTTTTCAAGGAGATTCGAAAGCATACACCATAGCAACTAGTAATTTAAGGGAGGATGCCACTAGTCAGAGGCCGAAAGTGAGACTCAGCATATGGAAATGATTCGTCATGTTGAATTTGTAAAAGACACCCGTATATGACTTGGAATTCAAGTCCATCCTAGAACTAAAAAGATAAGGTGGGCGCACATGATTAATTTGGAATCGAGATTGGAGAATATCGAAGACCGTTTTGTGAATATTGATACCTATCTATGTAAACATGATTTCACGTTAGCCGGCAATTGGGATTACAAGCATGGTTATCTGGACCGGCGCTTGGATCAGGAGCGGATGGTGTGGCTTCGGATCCCTTTTCTGGTAACCAAAGGCAGCTTAGATGGCGAATGCGGTGGCTGCCATGCTACGATAAAGCTCGGCCGTCCATTCGTGTTTAGACATATATACAATACGGGAACCGACAAGCATGCGGCACCTCGTTTATTGGGAGCTCTCTTTGATCAATTCCAGGCTCCCATCGACCCTGACGCATCGGTGGACGATATGTGGATCGAACAAGCAAGAAAAGTCTTGGATGAGGTGGAGACTGGGTACTTGCACTAAACACTCGGTGCTAATCGAGGAGATCAAGTTTTCTTGATCTCTTTTTCATATTTACATCATAACAAGCAAGGAGCTCTGACGTTTGCTGCAGTCAAAGGGCTCCTTTTTGTATGGGTGAACAGAATAGGGTGATTAAAGAATATCCTTTGAAAACTTTAGAACTTTTGTAAGAGCGGGCTCAAATGATAAAGCATCCTGATATAGTAGGATAGACTGGATTCAATATGCTGCTTACATTGGATTTATTAAATAAATAAAGAAGGTGGATACCACTCATGAACAAAAAAACATTGTTTAATGATGGATGGACATTTGCAAAAAGCAGTCTTGACCTTACGGACTCGGCGAATCTTATATTCCAACCCGTGGATATTCCCCATGATTGGCTTATTTATAACACGGAGAAGTTATATGAAAACAGCATGGGCTGGTACCGGAAGCAATGGTCGTGGAATAACGAGGGCGCTCAGGTTTTGCTGTGTTTTGACGGTGTGTATATGGATTCTTCGGTCTATGTCAATGGTCATTACGTGGGCGAATGGAAATATGGATATTCCTCCTTTGAACACGAAATAACGGATTTCCTGGTCGAAGGGGAGAATGTCATCGTTGTGAAGGTTGTGCACCAAAGTCCGAACAGCCGATGGTATTCGGGCGCGGGCATCTACCGTAATGTGTGGTTAAAGATAAGGGAAGCGAACTATATCACAACAGACGGCATTTATATATCAACAGTATGTCAGGAAAATGGATGGTTGGTCGAAGTCGACACGGAAGTGAATATCGTTGATGATGTGGTTATCAACCACATCATCATGAAGGATGGTCAGAGGATCGCAGAGGTGTCAGCTCGCATCAATGCTAACAACACTGGCAGTATAATGAATGCAAACATTAGCTGTAGAGAGTCCAGGGCTCTGGAACCCGGATGAACCTCATTTGTATCAGCTGGTTACCGAAATGAGGGTGATTGGAACAGATTATCCGGCAGACCAGCATGATGAAATTGTAGAATCGGTAACGCACAACGTGGGATTCCGCCATATCCAGCTTGATCCGAATCAGGGGTTCCTACTGAACGGCAGCAAACTGAAATTATACGGCGTATGCGAGCATCATGATCTTGGAGCCTTGGGAGCAGCGTTCAACAAAACGGCCTTAGCCAGAAGATTTACCATTTTGAAAAACATGGGAGCTAACGCGATCCGCACCGCACACAATATGCCTGCTAAGGAATGGATGGATCTTGCGGATGAAATGGGTCTGCTGATTGCATCGGAAGCCTTTGATATGTGGGAACGACCGAAAACCCCTTATGATTATGCAAGGTTTTTTCCGGATTGGGTTCAGCGTGACGTGAGGAGCTGGGTTAAGCGGGACCGGAACCATCCGTCTCTTATAATGTGGAGTATCGGTAATGAAATATATGATACCCATGCGGATGAGAGAGGTCAGGCTATAACAAGAATGCTGATGGCAGAGGTTAAGCGATACGATCCCAAGCATAATGCAAACGTTACCATCGGATCGAATTATATGCCTTGGGAGAACGCGCAGCATTGTGCCGACATCGTAAAGTTGGCAGGTTATAATTATGCTGAAAAATATTACGAGAAGCATCATCAGGAACATCCGGATTGGATCATCTATGGCAGCGAGACCGCGTCGGTCGTACAAAGCAGAGGCATCTATCATTTCCCGTTTGAGAAGTCCATTCTCGCCGATGATGACGAGCAGTGTTCCTCCCTCGGAAACAGCTCGACCAGTTGGGGAGCGAAATCGGCGGAGGCGTGCATTCTGGCTGAGCGGGATACGCCTTTCTCGCTGGGACAGTTTATATGGACCGGATTCGATTATATTGGAGAACCTACGCCGTATCATACCAAAAACTCTTATTTTGGTCAGATGGATACGGCAACCTTCAAGAAGGATTCCTATTATATATATCAAGCGGCCTGGACAGAGTACAAAACAAAGCCCATGGTGCATCTGCTGCCATACTGGGATTTCAACGACGGTCAAATGATCGATGTTCGCATCTGTTCCAATGCGCCAAGGGTCGAGTTGCAGCTTAATGGGGAAACCATCGGTAAACATGATATTGACCATGCACACGGAAGACAGCTTGTCGGCTGGTGGAAGATACCTTATGTGAGAGGCGAATTGAAAGCGATGGCTTATGACGAAGCAGGACGTATCGTGGCTACGGATATACAAACCTCTTTTGGCGATGCCAAGGGCATTGTTTTGCGCCCGGATAAGGAAGAATTAACAGCTAATGGAACAGACCTCATCTTCGTCGAAATCGCGATGGAAGATGAGGACGGCTATGCTGTCGAGAACGCGAATAACCGGGTGGAGATCCATGTCACGGGTGCCGGGCGATTGCTTGGACTCGATAATGGGGACAGCACGGATTACGATCCGTACAAAGGCCGAAGCAGAAGGCTGTTCAGCGGCAAGCTGATGGCGATCATCGGATCCACATTGGAGGCTGGCCAAATTCAGATCGAAGTGTCTTCGATTGGTTTGGAGAGCCAATGCCTACATTTGACATCCATTCCTCCCGCACAGGAAGAAGTGACAACAGGCATATCAGCAAGCATGAGTAACGAAGATGGGCTGTGCCTGACGGGGAGTTTGCTTGAGCTTCCGCTTCGCAAGATTGAGCTGATCAGCGAAGGAGGTCAAACATTTCATCCGTCCAATCGGCAAGTGGTGATGCGTGCCAGGTTACATCCGCCGGAAACCTCTTATCAAGAGGTTGAATGGGCTGTCGTGAATGATGTCGGCATCGAATCCAATATCGCCAGTGTGGAAGCCGATGGTTTGGGTTCGGCCTACAAAGATCCATACTCCTTCATTTCGGCAGGACTGTATGACTATAGTCAAGGTGAAATTGGGAACGGAAACGAAAGAGGCGTAGCTACGAGCAGAGACGGCGAGACGCAAGTCGGATTTCGGGACATCGATTTCGGTCCCCATGGCTCTGATACGATAACCGTTCCGATATTTGCACTCTCAAGCGAAGCGTACTTTCTGCAAATCTGGGAAGGCATGCCCGGTGAGGAGGGCAGCTCCTTGCTGGCTGATTGTATTTATCAGAAAGAGTCAAAGTGGAACGTGTATCAGGAAGAAACCTACCGGTTGTCCAAGAAGCTGCGCGGCATCACATCAATATGCTTTGTCCTTCGTCAGAAGGTGCACATCAAAGGGTTTTATTTTCACGTGGGGAATAGAGCCTTCGAGCAAAATTTTGCCGCAGATTGCGGTCGGATCTATGGAGATACCTTTACGATTATGGACAACAAGGTTGTTGAAGGTATCGGAAATAATGTTTCCCTCGAGTTTGACCCGATGGATTTCTCAGAAGCAGGTGCATCGAAACTGATTGTATACGGCCGTTCGGTCATAGATAAAAACACGATTCATATCCGGTTTGCCAATTCGGAAGGAGAAAGCAACCAGCTTGTTGAATTTACGCGGTCTGATGGATACGAAGAGCAAGTGTACAATCTGGAGCATGTAACCGGCAAACAGAAGGTGACGTTCATCTTCCTGCCGGGAAGCCAGTTTGATTTTGGCTGGTTCCGGTTTGTACGACCAGGTTCATAATATTGAGTAATCGCTATGGACTTCTGGATCCAGGCTATCGATTTGTTTCAACGCTGAAACTGAAGTGTAACCCGATTGAAACTTCTACGTATATAGGTTATAAACATGGGCACATGTTAAACACTTAAAGAAGTTGAGGGATTCCATCATATGAATGTGGCGTATACAGATTATGCCGATACGGGATATCGGCGGGCTGAACAGAAGGCAGCTCAGTATTTTGCATCACTTTATGTACAGGTTAAGGAAAAGAGTTATGTGCCGATCCTGACAGAAGACATTCTATTGTGGAAAAGGAAGCATATTCATCGTCCTTCATGGCTGTCTTTTTTATCGCCGGGAAAGAAGAAACCGGATACCCGGGATTATCATAGATATATCGGATGGCTCCATTATACCGGTGGATTGGATGATTACTTGGATCGAAGCATTTCCTATATTTATATGAGAGATTTGGGTATGGCTCTGGACTCGCCTGACACGAAGGCCAGAATACGGCGCGTTGTTGGCGATACCAAAAAACTTCTGCTTCGCTCCACCAGTACGAACGGAGGAGACACCCCGGATTATATGAGTTTGGCCGGACTGTACCGGTGGGCCCAGAAGGAAGGTATCGAAAATGCCGTCATTTGGGTCATCAACAAACTGAAGCATGTGGCGACCCATATTCCGGAGGAGATGGATGCGGACCAAGCCCAACGCAAATTGATCAAAATTATCGTCGGTGTTGTAATGCATGTCATTGAAGATATGGGGGCAGAGACTTCGCCCGCGGAGCGTTCAGCCCGCCTTGATGATGCCATCCGATTGGGTTATTCCTACGGGTTGACCTATCCTTTTATAGACGATCTGCTCGATTCGGGGGTCTTGAACGCTCAGGAGAAGGAACAATACTCCCAAATGATACGTCAGGCGCTTCTCACTGGAACGGTTCCGGAGATTGGTCAGTGGAGCGGGAAAAACATGGATCTCGTTCATTTCGTTCATAAGGAGCTTCGAGATGCATTTGAGTATATTCAGGGACACCAACGCCCGGAAACGCAGCAGGCTTTTTTTGAGCAGTCTAATGTGTTTTTTCATTCCCAGCATATTGACCGTATTAAGGATCTCGCCAATCCCAATTACAGCAACGAGGAATTATATCTGCCGATCATTCTGAAATCATCGTCCTCCCGATTGATCGTCCGTTCCGTCATCAGCGCGTCGGCGGATGAAGGTTTTGAGGACCGGACATTCTTTTACGGTATCTACAACCAGCTGGCCGATGATTTTGCCGATATGTTTCAGGATATGGAAGACGGAGCGGTAACACCGTATACTTACTATTTAAAATATCGCGGGCAGCGTACGGATCTTATCAATCCCTTTGAAATGTACTGGGCGGTTATCTCTCACCTGATTCATAATGTGTATCGCTCGGACGCCAAGACGCGAGAGGTAATGCTGGATCGGGCCATCAATGGCCTGAAGCGTTGTAAAGAACGAGTCGGGGCTGAGAAATATCATGAAATCATGGATATTTTTGCATCCGGGAACCCGGAATTTAATCAGCTCATCCAGCAAATGGTTCTAAAAGCCGATCAGGTGGATTTCTTCGATAAATTGCTCCGGGACCAGATGGTTACGGTGCTCCGAAACGAGCGGAAGGAAAAGGATTTTTTTATCGATACCTTTAAAACCGTTCGGAATGAGATCAACAACAGCTTGCAAATCGCGAAACTCCCTGGCATTCCACAAATGAAAGAGTCGCTGATTGATGCCGCCAATTATACACTCGAAGGGGACGGCAAACGTCTAAGACCAACCTTGACTTGGGTCATGGCCGTGAACGAATACGGACTGCAAGCTTCCGCCATCGTGCCGCTGCTAAGGTCGCTTGAATACATGCATACTGCTTCCTTGATATTCGATGATTTGCCGTCCCAGGATAACGCCTCTACCCGTAGAGGGCGACCGACCTTGCATCGGGTTCATGATAGCGCCACGGCGGAAATCACCGGTTTGTTCCTGATTCAGAAGGCCATCGAAGAACAATCGTCCCTTGAAGGGTTTGATCCCAAAACGGTGCTGAAGCTGATTCAATATTCGTCCCAGCGGGCTGGAGATATGTGTTCGGGCCAGGCGATGGATTTGAATTCAAAAGGGAAGGCATTGTCCTTGGAGGAGCTGAATACGGTCTGTTATTACAAGACGGGTATTGCGTTTGAGGCATCTCTCGTTATGCCTGCCATCCTTGCTCAGGTGAAGGAGAGCGAAATTGCGACACTGAAGAAATTCGCTTACCATGCGGGCATAGCCTTTCAAATCCAGGATGATTTGCTTGATGTGCAGGGGAATTTGGAGCAGCTCGGGAAACCCGGAGGACAGGATGCGGAGAACAACACATCAACCTTTGTGAGCATCTTGGGTCAGGAAGGCGCCAGTCGGGAAATGTGGGAGCATTATTGCCTGGCCATGGAGGCGCTGCAGGAGATGCCACGCAATACGGCGTTTCTCAAGCATTTATTAAATTACATGGTAAATCGAGATCGTTGAATTGCTTCTATTATATTGTTCAATGTTGAGAAAATATCCCGTGAGGAAGTGTTGGCGTGAATGCCAGCACTTTTTTTGGTTCCGACATTCGGGTACCAGACATTGTTGTCCTCCGGATATTCGGTCATTACTCCATCAAGAGCGGGCTACGGTAAGACTTCACCGGTACAGGACTTGAAAAAAATGTGCGGAATCTATCAAGCGTTGTTAGATCATCTGCAGATAAAAAAAGTACATATATTATAGCAGTATCGGCGGGTGGACCAACCGGTGTTTGCTTTGCGGCTATGTTTCCTGACCGTGTTGCAAGTTTGACACTTCAGAGTGCCGTCACTAAACCCTGGCTCAAACCTCAAGACAAAGAATATAAACTGGGACGTCGTATTTTTAAACCCAGCGTTGAGAAAAAAACGTGGAACATGATTGCATTAATAAACAATATACTGCCACAAACTACATTCAAATTAATGCTGCCGTCCTTTTCCAAACTCCGTTTTAGTGAAATCCGTGAAAGATTCCTCATTGATTTGGAACAGTCACAAACCGATTATACGAACGAATTAAGGAGTATTCGTACACCGACGCTGATCCAGCATAGTAAAAATGATAGTGTTGTCCCCTTAACTCATGTTGAGCAAGCTCAATCTTGTATTCCACATGCAGAAGCTAACGTGCTCGACTCGTGGGGACATTTGATCTGGATTGGACAACATGCACGTCATTTTGATGAAAAACTGTTACATTTCTTATCCAGCAACCAAATTTACGACTAAGATCGTAGTTCTGTTTTTAACAGATCATTCATCTCATTTTTTTGATAAAAAAGTACAGTTCTTGCTGCATGGAATTTGGTATGATGACTTCATAGTCAATCCACATAGATAGGGGGCAACTGGACTTGAAATGCAGAGCAGTGAAATCGTTCAACGCACCATAGATTATATCGAAGATCATCTAACGGAATCGCTGACACTCGAGGAAATTGCCGGCGTGGCGGCCATGTCATTGCCAAATTTATACCGATTGTTTCATAGCCTGACGGGACACCCCATCAAGGAGTACATACGTAAACGCAGAATCAACGAAGCCGCCATCTGCTTGCGGGATACCGACTTGCCGACAATCGATATCGGATACCGCTGCGGATTTGAGTCCTACCAGGCATTCATTAAAACCTTCAAGAGGCTCACGGGACTGACACCAGGACAATACCGGAGATCTCAGTTGGTTTACAGTTTCGAACGGATGAATCTGAATGAACATGTGTGCTATCTGGAAGAGCGGGACATATCAGAACGATTCCCTGAGGTAAGGGTTATCCGTCTAAATCCTCAGAAAGGGATCGGCTATCTGTTTGTTTCTGAGTCTGAGAGTGGCATAGAAACCGCGGCGATTGATCATTTTCGCGAATTATTGTCTTCACACCGTATTGACATTAATGGCTTGAGGCTTTTCGGTTGGAACGTGGATATGGAAGGTGAGACCAAGCCATTTGGTTTTCAGCTGCTCGCCGTAGACTTGATGGACCAAGCAGAGATCGTGAAGCATCCGGAACTACATTCCATGGCTCTTGACGGCGGCCTGTATGCAGTGGCTAGATCCCCATCGGTGGGGGAAGACAGTATTCAGAACACCTGGAACCGTTTGTTCTCCGAATGGCTGCCCCGCAGTGTGTTTGAGCAAGGAAAGCATGAATTCATTGAAGAATATGCTCTGAACCGGGATCAAATCGTTCGTATGAAGCTTTATCTTCCGGTGGAACGAAGTAAGCTGGTGAAGCGTATTGAAATCGTGGAGTTGTCTTCGCTTAAGGTGATGCGTTTTCGAAGAACGGGTGTAGACTGTGTCAAACAAGCGGATGAAGCTTCCATTTCCTGGTTATGCCGTAATGGATTAATTGAAGATTCGCGAATTCGTGTATTCATGCACTGTGACGGTGGACTGCTGGACGAAAGCTCTTCGTACGAGGTTTATTTAGCCCCTCCTGAGGAGTTTCTTCCTTCCCATGAAGAAGCAGATCTGCAAGTTGAGCTGGAAGGCGGAATGTATGCCTGTCTGGATTCAGGTGCTTATGGCACAATGACAGGTGTATTTGAAAGAGTGGATCGGTGGCTCAATATGTCAACCGAGTATAGGCCAGATCCAGCGCGCTCTTGGTTTGCGAGTTACTTACCTAAGGAAGAGGCGGACCACGGGATTTTCAAAGTGAAGTGTTATGTTCCTGTTCAAATCATGCCATAGTCATAAGAATGGAGGGAGTTGATGAGCCGATTGCCTATCGAAAAAGTGCAGCCGGAAGGGTATCGTCCGTTTACGACACCCCGCGTGTTAAAAATGATACATGGAGGCAAAACAATGAACGAACAAATGCAGGATGGTCACAACCATGCACAGGCAAGCCCGATTAAGAACAAAGTAGGCAGCATTTTCATTCCGGTTCGGGATATCGAAAGGTCGCGCAGCTGGTACTGCCGTGTACTCGGAATAGCGGAAGATGATTGCCAGGTGATGAATGGTCATCTATGCCCTTTGCCCATGGAAGGAACGGGCGTGATCCTGGATACTATGCCGAAGTGGGGAGGAGATCAGCCGGGGGGAGCGCCGTCTATCGATACTCCTGCGTTCATGCTGCTGACAGAGGACCTGGAAGGATCATTAGCCTACATGAAAAAGCTCGGAGTGGAACTCGTTACGGAAATTGAACATAATCATTGGTTCGTCGTGAAGGATCCCGATGGAAACAAACTCATGATATGTCGTGAATAAGTATGGACGATACCATGTTGTCCCTAATAACCTGAATCTCCATGCGAGAGTTCAGGTTATTGTTGTTCCGTCAGACGATAATGGGGAACATAAGGGTGAACTCATCATTACGGTTGACTGTCAACAAAAACTACAAAACGATGAGCGATATTCTACGTCTATAGAGCGGAACGATTGGTGGGAATAACAAATGTGATCGAGGGAGACTCTAAGCCGGCGCTTGCAGCCGGTTTTTTTGATAGGATAGGGATGCATAGAATATAGACCTAAAATGTAAATAAATATAAATTGAGGTTGATAGTGGTATATAATGGTCTTATAATGGAAATGTAAGCGTATTATTTCAAGTGTTATATCCTCGAACAACAAGTGAATCTACCATCATAGATTGGTTGTATGGCAAACAATGGTGAACAGAAAGAGAGGTGATTCGAAGCTTCAGTAGACGGTTCGCTTGAAGAACAGCTATGAGTTGCACTGGTATCCATGAAGCCATAATCCGATGATAATTAGGAGGGAACATGATGCTAAGAAAAGGAATATGTGTAGTTATACTGTTCAGTCTTCTGGTCGTTCTATTGCCTGTCAACAAAACCAATGCCGCACCGAACTGGAATTTGGTATGGAGTGACGAGTTCAACGGAACCTCGCTCAATAGAGCCAATTGGACACCGGAAATCGGTACCGGCAGCGGCGGATGGGGAAACAATGAGCTGCAGTATTATACCGACAGGGCACAGAATGTGCAGGTTACTGGCGGTAACCTTGTCATTACAGCGCAGAAGGAATCTTATGGCGGGATGAATTACACTTCTGCCCGGATCAAAACCCAAGACTTGAAGAGCTTTACTTACGGGAAAGTGGAGGCGCGGATCAAGCTGCCTTCGGGTCAAGGCTTGTGGCCGGCGTTTTGGATGCTCGGAAGCAATATCAGTTCGGTTGGCTGGCCGAAAAGCGGAGAAATTGACATTATGGAACGGGTAAACAATAACCCTTACGTGAATGGTACCGTACACTGGGATGCAGGTGGGCATGCCGATTTTGGACGAGTGTCCGGCAATTTGGATTTCTCCCAATTCCATGTCTACAGCATAGAATGGGACTCTAAATATATCCGTTGGTTCGTGGACGGCCAGCAGTTCAATGAGTTCTATATTGAGAATGGAACCGGCAATACCGAGGAATTCCAGCGCCCGTTCTTTATATTATTGAATCTGGCGGTCGGCGGAAATTGGCCTGGAAGTCCGAACAATTCCACACCGTTCCCATCGCAGATGCTGGTGGATTATGTACGCGTCTATCAGGACACGGGTGCATCAAACGTGATCAGTGATGGGATTTACACGATCGCTTCCAAGGCGAGCGGCAAAGTGATGGATGTTGTGGATGTCTCCACGGCAAGTGGAGCCAAGATACAGCAATGGACCAACTACGTCGCCAATAATCAAAGGTTCAGAGTAGAAAGCACCGGAGACGGGTACTACAAACTCACAGCCGTACACAGCGGAAAAGTTCTCGACGTGCCGAGTTCATCCACATCCACTGGCGTTCAGCTGCAGCAATGGGATGATAATGGATCGAATGCGCAGCGATGGAAGATCGTTGATGTGGGCGGAGGGTATTACAAACTTGTGTCCAAGGTGAGCGGACTGGCAGTCGATGTAGCCGGTGCTTCCACAGCAGATGGGGCTGTTGTCCAGCAGTGGACGGACAATGGGACGGATGCACAGAAGTGGTTGTTCACCAAAATTAACTAAACTTGAACAAGCAGCTCCGTGAGGGGCTGCTTGTTTGTGTGAGCTTAACGGAAGCATCGAATGGTTTATGCTCGGCGGGGCCAAGGAGGCAGGGAGAAGCGGGGAACGATTGAATTAGGGGAATATGCCGATTATTAATGGGAAAATCGGTTATACGCAGTAACTTATCCAATCGAGCAGTCCAGCAATGGACTTGCTCGATTTGTCTGTATGGTTGATTTTTACTGACATGAAGATGGGGGATTGACTTGAGCCTTGCTTCACGACATGGTATATTGTGAAGTTACCGGCAAATTCGTCGTGCAAAATGAGGGGATGATCTTAAGCTAAACGCAAGTGAAGATGAGAGACCATGGTAGTTATCCGGATTAACATTCAAACCATATGATATTACGGCTGAAATCGTTGGTTAATGTCAAAAACAGGTGGCGCAATTGCGTTGTTGTTTTATATATTTAAAGAGACTGAAGAGTCGAAGAAGGGAGGAAGCCAATGAACTTAAAATGGAAGTCATATCTCCCGCTGCTATGGATCCTGGCCATTCCTGTGCTCAACATTTTTTATGGTGTCTTAAACCATGCACATACGCCAGTAAAAAGCCTAGTGACGGATCTTGACACCGTGATTCCGTTTGTACCGATATTCATTATACCTTATCTGGTATGGTACCCTTTTATCATTATCATGCTGTTTTTGTTCTGTGCCAGAGATCGCAATGTGTATTATCGAACACTGTTGACCCAGTGTATTGGACTAATTGCATGTTACATTATCTTTTTCTTGTTCCAGACGACGGTAGAGCGACCGCCACTTATGGGCACAGGGGTTCTTGATTGGTTTGTAAACCTGGTGTATAGTACCGACAATCCCTACAACTGTTTCCCAAGCATCCATGTCCTGACCAGTTACTTGATGATAAAAGGGGCAGCAGCTAGTGCAGGCTTTACAAATAAAGATCGGGTTGTCGTGCATATCATTGCTTGGTCGATCATTGTTTCCACGCTATTCGTGAAACAGCATGTCCTGCTGGACGTGGTTGGTGCCATCGCATTAGTTGAGATTCTGTGGTTTGGGGTAGGAAGATTATTTTCAGCACTCCGGGCTAAGGATAGGGGAGTTATCGTCCGCGGGGAGAATATGTAGGAGCAATGAAAGTCCGGATGGAACGATAGCCGTTTAGCTTGAAGCATTATGTACACTGAAAAGCTCATCAGAGAATTCAAGAACAATCCCAGGATGGATGGGACGATTCTGGCTTCATACTGCCGGATTACCTCCCTGTATGGTGACCGGAATGACGCAGCCGCCTTATTCCGTCTGTTTGCGGAGGAGCCTTCTGATTACAAGCGTTCCCTGCTGCTCGATCCAATTATGAGATGCGGAGATCAGAGATTGGCTGAGGAAATTGCGCATGTTTGTTTTGATGGGAAGAAACTTAAGGAGAACATGCCTGGCGATATTGTGCATGTGCTCGGGTTCTTGGGCTATGACCGCATGATGCCCGGATTGTTCCCCGCCTTATCTTCATCCCCTCCGTTTTATTGCGACGAATAAGGAGCTGTTCTCCGATCTCTACACGCAGTTGTTCCAATGGAGCAACGAGTATAAAGATGATTCCATGACTGGCCGGATCCAACATGTTTTGGGATACAATCACCCGTTGTTGAATGAATACATATGATTAAGAACGAGAATGGAAATGGCGATACACCGGGAAATGGAACTGGAAGCACTGCGACTTCAGCCATAAAAAGGTTCCGACAGGTGTTGATAGGAGTAACAGCTCATGAAATCAGCCAAGTTTTCCGAAAATTTTATAAATAAGGTTTACCACCGAAATGGTTTTATATATAATGATCATAACAAATGCGATGAAGAGACGAGTAAATAAACGAATTCTTGTACAGAGAGCTCCGGCAGCTGAAAAGGGGCAAAGCGTTCTTTATTGAAAAAAGACTCAGAGCAGCACATGGAACCCTCATATAGAGGAGGATGGTGTGCCAGGAGCTCCTGTTACAGAGCTAGAGTATCTGCATTACCGTGTAATGCCGTACTCGATGAGGCGAATATGGTGACATATTGGCAAATTTGGGGTGGTACCGCGAGTATAACAATCTCGTCCCTAAGACTTATGGTCTTGGGGGTGGGATTTTTTTATATCACAAGCAATATGAAGGTTCAAGGTAGGAAGCCTACACGAATCGAGCCGGATTGAATAGTTATCTAGAAGAAGCTCATTTACTGCATGCTTTTGTCCGTACGGTAGATCAGAGTCGATGTATGGGGAACATGACGCCACGATTGAAAGGATATGAGTAACGAATGACAGAAAAACTTAAAGTCGGTATTGTCGGTGGAACGGGTATGGTCGGTCAACGTTTTATGCAATTGCTGGATGGGCATCCATGGTTTGAAGTTACTTCCATTTCAGCCAGCAGAAATTCAGCCGGCAAAACGTATGAGGAATCCGTTCAGGGCCGCTGGAAGCTTGCGACGCCAATCCCCGAGCAGGTAAAAGGCATTATCGTGCAGGATGCTTCGCAAGTGGAACAGGTAGCAGCAGAGGTTGATTTTGTTTTTTGCGCGGTTGATATG
This sequence comes from Paenibacillus sp. ISL-20, assembly GCF_018613005.1. NCBI lineage: Bacteria > Bacillati > Bacillota > Bacilli > Caryophanales > Paenibacillaceae > Paenibacillus > Paenibacillus sp. ISL-20. The sequence continues at coordinate 886 of NZ_JAGGRD010000008.1, read as the reverse complement.
AAGAAGGATGAGATACAGGCATTGGAAGAAGCTTATGCCAAAACGGGCACGCCCGTCATTTCCAATAACTCCGCTCATCGCTGGACGCCTGACGTTCCGATGGTCATTCCAGAAATTAATCCGGGTCATATTGACGTGATTGCCGCACAGCGCAAACGTCTGGGAACCACAACCGGGTTCATCGCGGTGAAGCCGAATTGCTCCATTCAGAGTTATGTACCGGCGCTTCACGCTTTGCTTGACTACAAACCCACCCAAGTTGTTGCTTCCACCTATCAGGCGATTTCCGGTGCCGGCAAGAACTTCACCGATTGGCCGGATATGCTGGACAATGTGATACCATATATCGGCGGGGAGGAAGAGAAGAGCGAGCAGGAGCCGCTGCGCATTTGGGGCAGCGTCGTGAACGGTGAGATCGTGAAAGCCCAATCACCATTGATTACGACGCAGTGCATTCGCGTTCCCGTAACCGATGGCCACTTAGCCACCGTGTTTGCATCGTTCGAGAACAAACCTTCGAAGGATGAAATCCTGGACTGCTGGCGGCAGTTTAAGGGAAGACCTCAAGAGCTGAATCTCCCAAGTGCGCCTAAGCAGTTCATTACGTATTTCGAAGAAGAGAATCGGCCGCAGACCAAGCTGGACCGTGATATCGAGCGCGGCATGGGCGTATCGGTAGGCAGACTGCGCGAGGATTCCCTCTACGATTACAAATTCGTAGGACTCTCACATAATACGCTGCGCGGTGCGGCAGGCGGAGCTGTTCTAATCGCCGAACTGCTGAAAGCCGAAGGTTATATTCAAGCGAAATAATAACCATACTCGTTTAAGACAAAGGCGACTGCTTGATGCAGTCGCCTTTTTGTTAGTACGCCCAGCATGGGCG
>NZ_JAGGRD010000088.1:0-5826 GCF_018613005.1 Paenibacillus sp. ISL-20 | reverse complement strand
TTCTTGAGGAGCCGTACCTTTTTTTATGAGAAGGACTTTTTCAGTGGCCTCCGATGGTTGCGGGGTCCTTTCTGACATCGCAACGATGCGATGCTCTAAAAGAAAGGCAGCCGGCTGGATAACAAAAGGGAGGGAACGTTAATATGTTAGACTCGGCTCTCGCCGCGCAGTTGCGAGCCATTGTCGGCGATACCCACTTCCGGGAAGACAAGGAAGCCCGAATTACCCATTCGTATGACGGGACACCAATGCTGCAGGCAATCCCGGATGCTGTGATCTATCCTAAAAGCACGGAACAAGTTTCCGCCATCATGAAGGTGTTATCCGCCTATAAAGTCCCCTTGATTTCCAGGGGATCCGGTTCCAATTTATGCGGCGGCACCGTCCCGGTGCAGGGCGGGGTCGTCATGGTTATGCATCGGATGAACCGGCTGCTTGAACTGGATACGGACAATCTGGTCGCCAGGGTTCAACCGGGCATCATTACCGCGGACTTTATTAACCATATCGAATCCTTGGGCTTGTTCTATCCCCCGGATCCAAGCAGCATGCGCATTTCGACGATCGGCGGCAATATCGCGGAATGCTCCGGCGGTCTCCGAGGTTTGAAATACGGTACGACCAAGGATTACGTGATCGGACTGGAGGCCGTGCTAGCGAACGGAGAGATCATCCGCACTGGCGGAAAGCTGATGAAAGACGTGGCCGGGTACGATCTGACCAAGCTGCTGGTCGGATCCGAAGGGACGCTGGCGATTATAACGGAGGCGACGCTCAAGCTGATTCCTCCGCCTAAATCCAAAATGACCATGCTTGCCATGTTTCGCGACCTGTATGGAGCCGCTCGCACCGTATCCGCGATTATCGAATCTCGGATCATTCCGGCGACGCTGGAGTTCATGGACAATCCGACCATACGCGTCGTTGACGATTTTGCCAAGCTAGGGCTATCTCTGGATATGGAAGCGATTCTGCTAATCGAACAAGACGGCGATCCCGAAACCGTGGAAAGAGATATTGAGATGATCCGCCGAATATGCGAACGGGAGCAGGCAGACTCGATTCAGGTTGCCGCTGACCGAGAGGAAGCTGAGCGGTTGCTGACGGCAAGAAGAAGCGCGTTTACGGCGCTGGCACGGCTGCGACCGACCACGATTTTAGAGGACGCTACCGTTCCCCGCTCCAAAATTGCCGACATGGTCCGGCGGATCAATGAGATTGCCCAAAAATACAATGTCACCATCGCTACCTTTGGTCATGCTGGCGACGGAAATCTGCACCCGACGGCGACGACGGATGCGAGGGATGCAGAAGAGATTCATCGAGTGGAGCAAGCTTTTGAGGAAATTTTCGCTGCCGCTCTCGAGTTAGGCGGAACCATAACCGGCGAGCATGGCGTGGGCGTGGTGAAAGCCCCGTTCCTTGAATGGAAAATCGGCGCTTCCGGCGTTGAGGTCATGAAGGGGATCAAAAAGGCGTTTGATCCTGACAACATATTAAATCCGGGCAAAATGTTTGCCAAGGAAACCAAGAAAAGGGTGATTATCCATCATGGCTAGTCAAACCAACACGCAAATCAATTTGCAGCCGAACGCTCAAGCAAGCCTGGACAAGAAACCGAAAATCGATCACGCCAATCCTTTGGCCCGCACCTTGCTCGAAAAGCTGGATTACGATCAATTGACCAACTGCATGCGCTGCGGTTTTTGCCTGCCGGCATGCCCTACTTTCAGGGAAACCGGCGTGGAGCCGGAGTCGCCGCGCGGGCGCATCGCTTTAATGAAGGCCGTTGTTGACGGACTGATGGAGCCTGATGGCATGTTCCGAGACCAGATGAACCACTGCCTCGGCTGCAGGGCATGCGAACCGGTATGTCCGGCCGATGTGAAATACGGTCAACTGATTGAGAAGGCCAGGGATGCGATCGAGGATCATCCGAACCACTCGCTCCCAGTCAAAGGAATGCGCAAACTGTTTTTTAACGGCATATTCCCGCATCGCAACCGTTTGAAGGTACTTGGCGGAGCGATGAAATTTTATCAGAAATCCGGATTGCGGCGCGTTGCAAGAGGAACCGGCATGATGAAGCTGTTTCCTCGCCACTTGCAACAAATGGAGAGCATTTTACCTGACGCTGGCGCACATGGAGTCGTGGAGAAGCTTGGGACCGTGTATCCGGCCAAAGGCACGCCAATAGCCCGCGTCGCATTGTTCCGAGGCTGCATTATGGATGTGATGTTTGCCGAGACGAATTGCAATTCCGTTAAACTGCTGTCCGAAGCAGGGTTTGAGGTTGTCATTCCTCCCGAGCAGGTCTGTTGCGGAGCGCTGCATGCCCACAGTGGAGAAATGGAACTGGCCAGAGATTTGGCAAGAACGAATGTCAAGGTATTCAAGGAAATGAATGTGGACTACATTGTTTCCAATGCCGGCGGCTGCGGCGCCTTGCTGATCGAATATGATCATTTGCTGCACGAGGATGCGGTTTGGAAAGAACAAGCGTCTTGGTTTGAAAGCAGGGTGGTGGATATCAGCAAGCTGTTGCTGGAACACGGAAGGCTTCCATCCTTTGCCGAATCATCGGCCTCAGTCCACGAACCTATCGTGGTAACTTATCAGGATTCGTGCCATTTGCGAAACGTCATGCGTAACGGTGCAGCCCCGAGGCAGCTCATCCGTCAGGTGGGCAATGTGATCTTCGAAGAGATGAAAGAGGCGGATCGCTGCTGCGGGTCGGCCGGCATCTACAATGTGACGCATCCGGAAATGGCAGGTCAAATCCTGGAGCATAAGATGGAGAACGTTAACGCTACCGGGGCGCGATACCTGTTGACCAGCAATCCGGGCTGTTTGCTGCAGATGAAGCTGGGCGTAGAAAAGCACGGCAACACCGATAAGATGGAAGTGCAGCATGTGGTGGATTTTTTATATGAACGATTAATTTGAACCGATTCTTCTAAACTCTATTAATGAAAAAGAAGACTTTGATCGCTTTGCTCACTTCACTAGCATTACAAGTGTATTGCCAGAAAGTGTTGAAGCAGAGCAGATCAACACATAAAATGGTTGGAACTCCCGCGATAACAATCATTATGAGTGCTTTGAGTCAAAAGTGAAGTGTGGAAAAGGGTAGAGATTTGAAATGTAGTAATTATCAGGAAATTCGATTAAAGGACCAACGGTTAAATTTAAATATGCCCAGCCAAAAATTCTATTCTACTTACGGAGTCGATTCTCTAAAAAAGGCACATCGCGTATGGGGTAGAATCATCTCAAGCAGTTCAACCCGAATTTGGTACACTGACATTAATTATAAGGAAACCCGTTACTGTCTCAAACTTGGGAGAATAACGGGTTTCCGACCTCGACTAGAATTTCTTTTAGTTGGTTGTTGATGATACCACAACCCGGCAATTCACCTTGTTGTGTCGGTGCGACAATTAACATAAAAAAAGGGGTTACACTACGATATAATTCGCCGAGAAGAAGATGTCGGGGGACAAGAACATGGTCCCTTTGAAAGTCGCTATTAGCGGCTTTTTTCATTTTATCGGTACAAGTTCTTGTCCCGAGTCAAGGACAAGAACTTGTATACCGATTGCCGAAAAGGACAAGAACATCGTCCGATTACCGATTAGGATAAGCACTTAACTACATTTCACTGCTCTAGATCATCAACTAACGAGAAGGATTACTCAATAACATTATAGAATTCCTTATATGGGATTTTATGTTATAGGCACTTATTTACTATGGAGAGGAGAGTTACAGCAATGAGGCGATTTATTTTAGCATTGGTGAGCGTTATATCGATATTACTTACTGCTTGTTCTAGTCAACCAGTTGATCTAACTAATAAACTAGAGAAATATGCTGTACCCGTTAATCAATTGACAGTACCCGATGGTGTCCAAATTATTGGTTTAGGCGAAGCAACTCATAACAACGGTGAATTCCAGTCTGTACGGCTTGATGTATTTAAGGTGCTTGTTGAAAAGTATGGGGTTCGAACATTCGTATTAGAAGAGGATTTTGCTAATTCAGAATTAATGAATCGGTATCTATCGGGCGAGGAAATCGAGCTGCAAGAAGCATGGGAAAAATGGTTTCCCTTTTACCATACACAAGAAATGTCTGAATTATTTGAGTGGATGCGAGAATATAACCGTTCCGCATCTAGTGAAGAACAGCTTCAATATTGGGGCATGGATGTTCAGCGATCAGAACTGATGATACCCACACTTGATAATTATTTAAAAGAGGTGGATCGTGAACTCTCCAAAGAGCTTAACCGTATACAGGTCGGCAGTTTTGACCTGTGGGAAATATCGAATCAATTACTCGGCGATATCATTACTCCAATCAGTGAACGTGCATTGACTAAAAGTGATTATAAACAGCTACAACGACAATGGAGTCCACTGATCCAAAAGGATGTTCAGCTTATTGAACAATTGATACACCGGATGGATATGAATGCTGATCTTCTTATCGCCAAATCCAGTAAACAAATGTATGAGGCCGCAATGCAGAATATCCAGTCTATTTATGTTACCTACTCAGTGATCAATGACTCTTTGCTTCGAGATTTTAGCGAGGGGAATGGGTATCTTCACTTTGTTTCCTCTTCAAACCATCGTGATAAAGCCATGAAGGAAACGGTAGACTGGATTTTAAACCAAGCGAATGGACCCGTTCTAATTGCAGGTCATAATGGTCATATCTCGAAAAAGAATAGAGCTACCGCTTACAATTTTGTTAATGCAGCAAAAGATGAAAATATTAATGTAGATAGCAAAATGCTTAAACTTACATATATAGGTGAGCTTCTGGAGGAAAGTTATGGCGATGCTTATTATGCTATCGGAACATCCTTTAATGAGGGCGTATTAGCAGCAGACTCAAAGATTATGACGGATCCAAATCCGCCTACCTTCACTATTCATAGTGATAATTTATTACTAAATTCATTGAAGCAATTGCCGGCGGATCGTTATTTCTTGGATTTTGATCGTGCGAAGCAAGATGAGCAATTAAACCGGCTAATCTCCAAGGATGAGTTAAAGATGCCTTATGTAGGTAGCCTAAATGGTGTTGATTTGAATGATCCTAATCATCGTAAGATAGAAAACTACTATTCAGGCATGATTTTAGACGAGTCATTTGATGCATTAATTCATTTTCGCAAGGTAAACGTATTCACACCTTATGAAAGATAACTAATTGAAAGGTAAGTGGTTAGGGGTAACATTAGTGGATGCAGTGATACAGTTGAAAGGGGGTTTTGAAGTATCGTTGTTGGAATATTCGTATCAGGATGAACATAGTAAAGAAAAAATCCAAACAATGATTTCGTTTACACGTCGGAAAATTGCAATGATGATCATGAGCAGATGATGAGGAATAATCAGCTTCAAAGATCAGTTGATCTTTTGTGTTAGAAAATTATTTTTTAAAAACCCGTTGAAGATTTGAATCCAACGGGTTTTATTTTGCTAAACCACCACGACGTTAGTGTCCATATTCAATACACAATCGATAGGAAAAGATCCATAAAAGAAGTGTCTGTGGACAAGAACATAGTTCCATAGAAAGTCGCTAATTTAGCGGCTTTTCGTATTATCAGGTTAGCCAGTTATTACTGGTTGGCCTATTTTTTTTGCTGTTTTACGATGGGGGGAGCCGGGAGAACGAAGGGGCTTTAGAGGCTTTGGACCTCGTAACAAAAACAGTTCTCCCACGACCTCCAAAAAACCATGTTTGAGCTGGTAGGGGCGATAGACCTCGTATAACAAGCGAAGCTATGGGTTTGGAACCATCGTGGAA
>NZ_JAGGRD010000087.1:0-10353 GCF_018613005.1 Paenibacillus sp. ISL-20 | reverse complement strand
GTGAATACAGCATTATGAAGACAAAAAGAAGACATTCATCTCCAAAACGCGGGGTGAATGTCTTCTTTTTACACTATTTGCACCGCCTCCGAAGAAAAACGCAAGTTCTTCAGTGGCCTCGATGAGATCTCTGGATTTTTATCAGATAATGAATTAATAAAAGATATAGGTGAATACCGCTATTGGCGCAAATCATTAGCATTTTGCATCGAGTGCCTAAAAGATGGGTATCATAGTACATTGCATCAGTTCGTATTAATTCATAAATGTCCTTTTCATCAAACACCTCTTTACAAAAGTTGTCCAGGATGTCGAGAACAAATACCATATGAACTAACAGACCGTTTTTTTGAATCTCCTTATAATTGTGTTTGTAGTTACAATTTCAGAGAAACTCAATCAATACTTTCTTTTTCCTCACATTGGGGACTGTACACACCCATTGATATACAGGACAAAAATGTTCAACGTTGGATTTCTCTTGACTCTAAAGAAAAAGAAAAAATGAATAGAATATATTTATATCCTCACATAGAACTCGAACAAACTCCTCAATTAATGAGTTTTCTTTATTCAGCGCTTGAGGGAAATGAGCACGAAATAGATCAATACCAGTTCTCAGTTGTTAAGAGCCCGTCCAATGTTCAACATTTGAAAAAATCTATACCCGATATGAAAACTTCTCTAAGAAACTGGACGAATATAAATACTGGGTTATCTCTTGAGATGAAATATGACTTTCGTAAAGTAACCATTGCAGAAGAACTTCTTAAAGTTAGGAACCAAACCATCCTTGCAATTGGAAAACACTTAAAAAAAACAATTTTAAAAGAGCACAAAACCTGCATTAAAAGATACGTAAATACTTACAAAAAATTAGGTGCGCCAGATTCGCCAATTTGTCCGTATGCCTATGCTTATGTGAAATGGAAACAGTCATTGTTTAAAATTAATCATTTTTATGATGTAGATAATCGGCCGTTGCCATCTATGTCATATTCCCAAAGTATTTCAGTTATTTATGATAGAGATTGGGATCCAATACATCAGTTAATTGATATTTGTTTAAGGAACTTCCCTATCCAAAAGCCTGAATGTTATTCTCACTTAAAATGGGTCTTATCACATTTAACTGGATATCTAGCTATGCATTATTACTTTGCATGCCTGCATAATACTTCTTCACAGAACGGTGAAAAACTTTACGAAAAGGAATTGTTACGAATAAAGGGGAACGTATTTGCTTTTCTTTTTCCTCAAGGAGAAAAAGAGCCTTTTCGAGTTTTTTGGGACCGAAATTTTCATGAAAATACGTACCAAATAGTTTGTCCTTTTCCTAATAAAAAGGCAAAAAAGATAAAAGCAGGAGAGGTTTCTCACCATCCTATACGTATGGCTATCAACAAGTCTGGCAGAGAAGAAGTTCCTCTATGGACAATTAGTGGCGGGTAGTTCGTCTTCAAAAACAGAGTAAAGAAAAGGTATAGTATGTATAAGTAACTCTATACCTCTCTCTAGTCCTAATCCAAATACATCATGTCAAACAATTCCACAGCTAGTGTTTTTGAACCCGAGATCCCCTTTAAATATTTTAAAGGACCTTCAGTAGACCAATCAATTTTTCTTAATTGTTTTACCGACCTCGTAAACTTGTCATAATCAATGTGTTTACTGTTTTCTTTTCTCGAATGAAGTAATAATTTAGAACCGGCCATTGCTAAAGCATCCAAACATACTATGTGGGTTAGTTTAAACTCCTTATAATTCATCCATTCATTAGGATAATTTTCGCGTATTAAATTAAAATACCTTATGGCAATTTCAACTTTTTCATGTTTGGTTAGATGAGAAACATTGGCTTCTTTGAAGAAATATTTTAACACCCTATAAAGATTTTGCAGAGTAATATGCCGCCCTTTACTTCGCTTACCGGTTATACTCCCTAAATGAATAAATGGGCTTCCATTGATAGTTAATAACTCTGTAGCCATCCAACTTAGTTCGTCTGATTCCCTTTTTAAGTATCTGCTTAAAGAAGAACTAATCCCTTTAGCTTTTGTATTAATCGTATCAAAAAGTCTTATTTCTTCATCCTCATCCAAGAAATGAAAAGCCATAAAAGGGATATTTATTTCTGAATTTGTTTCATCAATATATCGTTTTATTCCGCCAATTCTATGTTGTCCATCCATTAAAGATGCTTTACTCTTGCAAAGTAATCGACCATACATAGGTCTATTAGTGTCATATGCTGAGAATTCCCACATACCAGCAGCGTTTAATAAAATAGGGGTAAATAATGAATCGTCTCCCTTAGAAAGATACATTGCGAAATCATCGACTCTCTTCATATCCGTTGGCCGTTGATATCCTTTGCCTGATGGATCATTGTAAGGTTTAACATATGTTAAATTTAGTCCGACAGTAGCAGGAAACTGGCTCTGATAAGCAACTTTTCCTCTCATTTTACATTGAAGTACATTTTCAATGACAACTTGATGCGGTAGATTCTCCATAAACTTTCACTCCTATAAAAATCATTTCAAACTTAAATATATATCTTATAATGTATATTTAGAAGTGGTAATATATAGTTTGAGTATATTTATTTCATGTATAAGTACACCTACTCTTAAAAAGAGGGGTGATTATATTATGATAAAAATTAACACCTATGTAGGTGAAAGGATAAGATCAATAAGAAAAGCTAGAAATTTAACGCAAGCTGATTTAGGAGAGCAAGTAGATCTTCCACAACCTTATGTAGGTGGGATTGAACGGGGGGAGAGAAATATTTCTCTTGATACGTTGCAGAAATTATTAGAAGCCTTACATATAACGCCTGCCGAATTGTTCCGTGAATATGACAATTTACATAAAGAAGAAACAACTGAAATCATCGATAGAATTAATCAATTATTAACTAGTAGAAGTCTTGATGAAGTGAAAATTGTGGAGACTTTTATTAAGGATATTCTTAGTACAATTGATCGTCTAAAAGATGCCAAATAGAATACTTAAATTACAAATTTATTAATGAATTCTAATAGAAAGTAAGTCTGAATGATCAGAAAATGGAGTAGGGCATTGCAACTCGAATCAGTCATAGTTTAGTTTATTGTTGTTGTAGTGATATTAGCTAGACTTGACAATACACAGTTAACATCAACTTAGTTGGAGTGATTAATATGATATTTGAAATAACTGAAGAAATGGAAGAAAGAATTAGAGAATGGGATGCTTGTAAAGCTGTTGACGTAGCAGGTGCGAGATTTGCATACACTTTCATTCCAACTGGATTAGGATTATTTATTGAAATTCATTGTGATGTATGCAAAAGAAAGTTGTCTCTTACTGAAGATTGAATTGTAATAGCTAGACTGATGATACTAACGGTCATCAGTTTCTTTTTTTTCGTTGAGTTTGGGCAATACTTTATCGTTGGTTCGTTCGAATGTTGAATGCTATGAACAAATAAGAGATGGACATTATTCGACAAAGTACATAAATAACGGAAGGAAATACGAGGAATCAATCGAATTAGTAAATTATGTATTTCCGTTATGATAAAATTAAAATGAAAATGGAGAGTGAAGTATGAGCGTAGAAGATATTGAAAACGGCATTTCTCAACCTGCAGTTCGGCCACGATTAAAGCAATTAATCATTCAAAATTTTCGAGGAATTGGAAGTCAGCCTGTAACAATTGAGCTAGATAAAATTGTTGTACTTGTTGGACCAAATAATGTCGGTAAAAGTTCAATTCTACGTGCTTATGAAGTGGTTATGTCTGAAGGTTCAAATGAGGCTGTATTATATGAAGACGACTTCCCAGGTGGCAAAGTTATTGAAAGCGCTTATCCGACGATAGAACTACACACCGTTGTTTATGATAATGCACCAGGAGCAAGATGGATTGAAATTGATGTGCCGACTCAAGAAAAAATAGTAAAGGAAAAATGGACTTGGACTGCACCAGGTTCACCTAAAAGACAAGGATTTGATGTTGAAAAAAAAGAGTGGGCTAGTGATGGTGTCCCTTGGGGAGCAGCAAATATTGCTAATTACAATCGTCCGAAACCACATCGTGTAGATGCATTTTCGGATCCAAAAGTTCAAGCTGATAAGATTGTGAAATTGTTGGCTGAGGTGATAAAAGATAGAGTTAAAAACATTCAGGAAAATGTTGGAGAAGGTTCAGAATACCACAAACTTTTGAGTACAATCTCAACTCTAAGAAAACAAATCTTTACTGAATCACTTTCGCAAATTCAAAATATCGAACATCAAGTTTCATCACTATTAAGTGAGGTATTTCCGGGCTATGTTGTTAAGTTTGATCCAAAAACAGAGGAAGAAGCAGAAAACGATCTAATTTTGTTCAATAAAGTAAACAATTCTCAACTTAAGATGGGGCATAGTGAATCAGGTTTTTTAACTACTTTAGATAGGCAAGGCAGCGGAGCAAGAAGAACTCTTCTTTGGAGTGCTTTGAGAATGATTGCAGAAACTAGTTTAAGCAAAGGGGGGAAAAAGGGAACGAGAAAAGAGAGTGCCGAAAATGAATCAACTCGGCCACATGTTCTATTATTGGATGAACCAGAATTATGTCTTCACCCGAATGCAGTTAGAGAAGCATGCCGTGTTTTATATTCATTGCCAGACACTGGTAATTGGCAGGTGATTGTTACAACCCATTCTCCTGCATTTATCGATGTATCACGTGATAATACTACGATAATAAGAGTCGAACAAAAAAACGGGCGAATTTCAAGCACAACAATATTCCGTCCGGAAAGAGCAAAATTGGGTGAGGAAGATCGTTCGCTTCTTAAGTTATTAAATATCTATGATCCATATGTAGCAGAATTCTTCTTTGGGGGCAGATGTGTTATTGTTGAAGGTGATACTGAATATTCTGCATTTAAATACATTATGGCGTCCAATCCTGAAAAATATAAAGATGTACATATTATAAGAGCCCGTGGAAAGGCAACCATCGTATCTTTAGTAAAAATCCTAAATCATTTTGGTTCAAGATACGCCGTACTTCATGATAGTGATACCCCAACAACGTTGAGAAAGGGATCTAGGATTAGAAATTCTGCATGGGCTCATAACGAGAAGATCTACAACGCAATACAGGATCGTCCTCATACTTCGAATGTTCGACTATTAGCGTCAATAAGTAATTTCGAAAGAGCTTACTTTGGGCAAGAAGTTAGAACTGAAAAACCTTATCATGCAATACAAAATCTACAAAATGACCCAGTTGGTTATGCAAAAGTAGAAAAGCTACTTGAGGCTCTACTGGATCATAGTGTACAACCACCTGAAGGGGCAATTGAGTGGACAAGTGTTACTCAATTAGAAGAGTTAGTCTCTGCTTTGGAAACTGACATTTTAGTAGCATCTGCAGAAGAAGAATAAATTTAACAGTTGAATAGTCCCCATTTCAGAAGATTTCAAAATCTTTGTCGATTTGTTTTGTTATCAGATTATAAGTCACGTATATCTTTTTATTGTTTATTAAAATGGAAGTTCTTGTCCGATCTGAGGGCAAGAACTTCTTACCGTTAGATGAAAAGGAAATTTATGCTGGGTATATCATTCGTGGTTATAAAAATGGATATACGTTCAATCAGGCATCCAATTCACAATAACTTCTCCATGATCTTAACATCCACATATTTGTCATCCAAGATCCCTTGCTTTTCAAATACCCCCACATCACGGTAACCAAGTTTATGATATAAGCCTTGACCATTATGATTGAACGGGAATGTAAACAACACGATTTTATAAAAGTCTTTTTCACTAGCAATCTCCTCAAGACGCTGAAGAAGCATGCTGCCAATTCCTTTACCTCTGAAGGCTCGATCGATGTATATGGATAGGTCGGCAACACCGTCATAAGCACATCGTTGAGAGTAAGGGTTGAGGGAAGCCCAGCCGATTACTTCATTATCGTACTCAGCTACAATGACAGCGTAACGATCCTGGTGTTGCTGGAACCAGTTATTCATAAATGCAATATCCTTTACATCCACTTCTAGCGTAGCTATACGATCCTCGATTCCTTGATTATAAATGTTCAATATTCGTTCCACATCATCAGTGACTGCTGCTCTAATCGAAGTGTTTTTCATATCAGTTCCTCCTATGTAGGAAGTTTAAGATTAGCAACAGGAAACACAGCAGGTATTCATTCGCGGTTGCCTTGAAAATGAAAATGAAATACTAGATTTTTTGCTATTGAGTTCTTTATTGGTTATCTCTCGGCATTTTTGAACGTGAAGGTCACTTTTCATTAAATACTCTGCAACGTAAGAATGGAGCAGCATCGTAATTCATCTCCTATATATCAAATTTATTATTCAGATAATGGGCCGCAGCACTTATTAGATTTCGCCATCGCATCGTTAAAAATTTTAACGGAGTGTAGCACGGTTTCTTTTTCAAACTCGGTCATGTACGAAAACACTTCGTTAAGATAGTCATTCATTTGTTGATCAATGGTAGTCGCTATAAACTTTCCTTCCGTCGTAAGAGCCAGTGTATAAACCCTTCGGTCCTGTGGATCTTGAGTTTTTTTCACTAAATTCATTTTGATTAAGGATTGGACTTGTCTGCTAAACGTTGTAATATCAGTTCCTAGAGTCTCTGCAATCTGTTGCATCGAAGAGTTGTGCTGCCGGTCAATCTCATACAAGATGTGGCTTTGCACTAACGAGACATCATTTCCTCCGACACTGCAGCAGGTTTTATTTAGAAGACCAAATCTTCGGGTCATGATCTGAAACAACTCACGAGCATTTTCCATTTCGAATCACCTCTTGTCTTAGTTATACAACATATATTTGCAACATGCAAATATAACACGGATCATATAACATTTTGAATTTCAATTCATATGAGCTGGCTGAACGATTATTAATCAAAATATTTTGATTTAGTCCTTGAACATACAATTATTTCATGATATGCTTCATTCATCAAATTTTATTGATGGATGGTGGGACGTCCAATGATGAATCACTACACGACGGAAAAATTGATTGAATATCAACAAAATGAAATTGAGCTGAAGGCACGACAAATGTGGAAGTGGTTGAATTCACAACACTTGAGACAGACGATGAACATCTCGGCACCTGTCACTGTTCAACCAACCGCTGCTTGTTGCCCTTGCTGCTAAATGGAGGTAAAGAGTTTATGATCAAAGAACTGAACGTTATCCAGCCATCCAGCGTGAATGTTGATTTTGCCCAATACGAAACTAAATTCAAAGCACTGGCAGATCAGAAAAGACTGAAGATCATGCATGAGCTCAGTCAAAAAGGTAGCGTTTGTGTCTGTGACCTGATGGAAATCATGGAAATGCCTCAGTCCAAGCTATCGTATCACCTAAGAATCCTACTCGATGCCCAGATGATCACTCTCGAGACGAGAGGGACTTGGAGCTATTATGAGTTAAATCATGCTGTAGTTAATCGGCTGCTTTCACCTGAGTTATGTTGCATTTTTCGTTCGATAGACGACAAGCAGAGTGGATGCTGCTCATAAGTCCAAAGGTCTTATTTCACTATAGTACTACTTTTTAAGGTTATACTTGTAATATGCAAATATTAAGATTAGAATTCATTTATAGCACCTAACTGAATTCTAAGTGTGCCTTTTCCAGACTGCTGCAAGTACATTGGTTCATTTTTAGTTAATAAATCAAAAAAAATTGATGTATATCAAATAGGAGGGCTTACGAATGAAGAACATTGAATTTAAGGTAGCCTCATCTTCTTGTTGTACACCCCAAGTAACATTAAACACTAAAGAAACCGTGAAGGAGGAGCATGCGCCCTATAACAATAACCTGCCGGTAGCGATTATCGGTGCCGGCCCGATTGGTTTGGCAGCAGCAGCGCATTTGGTGGAGAGAGGACAAAAATTCATCCTTTTTGAAGCCGGATCTAGCATTGGTCAGAACATCCTACAATGGGGACATGTACGCCTTTTTTCACCATGGCAGTATAACATCGATAAAGCCGCAGAGCGCCTTTTGCGTAAACAAGGTTGGCAGTCTCCAGCATTAACGGAATTACCTTTCGGTCAAGAGATCGTTCATCAATATTTGAGACCTTTGGCGAAGCTGCCTGAACTGGAGCCCTATATCAAGTTGAATTCCAAAGTCATCTCCATATCGAAAAAGAATACAGACAAAATGAAATCGGCTAATCGTGAAGCTGCGCCATTCGTACTGTATGTTGAAACAAACGACTCCACGGAACGCTTTGAAGCTAGGGCTGTCATTGATGCTTCCGGGACATGGGGACAGTCGAATCCGCTGCATGCCGATGGGATATGGACACGTGAAGAGCGTGATCTGAAAGATCACATCTATTATGGCATTCCAGATTTATCAGCCGAACAAAAACAGAAGTACACAGGGAAACGCGTTGCAGTCGTAGGAGGCGGGCACTCTGCGATCAACACACTACTGGATCTTGCCAAGCTCAAAGAAACAGATCCGAATACGGAAATTATTTGGGTGATGAGAAAGAAATCGGTGCAAGAAGCTTACGGCGGAGAAGAGAATGACCAGTTAGAGGCTCGAGGAGCACTTGGAAGCCACATTCACCAGCTGATTGATGCCGGCAAAGTCCAAGTGGTTACTCCATTTATGATTGAGAAGGTTTCCAAACGCGATGGAAGGATTCACATCCAAGGGACTGCAAATGGTGAAAGCAAGGAGATACAAGAAATCGATGAGATTATCGTAAATACAGGAAGCCGTCCGGATCTCTCATTCTTGAGTGAGATTAGACTTAGCATTGATTCTGCAACGGAGAGTGTTGAAGCACTTGCACCCCTTATCGATCCCAATGTACACAGCTGCGGAACCGTAAGACCTCATGGTGAAAAAGAGCTGCGCCATGTAGAAAAGAACTTTTATCTCGTTGGCATGAAGAGTTATGGCCGGGCTCCAACCTTTCTTATGGCAACGGGCTACGAACAGGTCAGATCCATTGCAGCATACCTGGATGGCGATCTGGAAGCTGCATCGAAGGTTGAATTAGAGCTGCCAGAGACCGGTGTATGTGGTATTAGCAGTGCGCCGAATGCCAACGATTGTTGCATGCCGGTTTCCTCTGCTAAAACGGGCTGCAATTAAAAATTAGAGAAGGGGAGAATCGGAAGACAAGATTCTCTCTGCTCAGCCAAACAAAGGAGTGAAGAGTGATGTACAAATCAATCATTATAGGAACGGGTCCAGCAGGTTTAACAGCAGCTATTTATTTAGCTAGAGCTAATCTAAATCCGCTTGTTATTGAAGGACCGCAACCGGGAGGCCAATTGACATTAACTACAGAAGTTGAGAATTTCCCTGGATTTGTTGATGGAATCATGGGTCCCGAGCTCATGGATAATATGAGAAAACAAGCGATTCGATTCGGTGCTGAGTTTATGAATGGTTGGGTGCATGAAGTGGATTTCTCTTCACGTCCATTTCGAGTGTCCGTTGAGGGGCTGGGTCAATTGCAAGCTGAAACGATCATTCTCTCCACGGGTGCATCTGCGAATTTACTTGGCGGTATACCAGGGGAGAAGGAGAATATTGGCCGCGGCGTAAGCACATGCGCGACATGTGATGGTTTCTTTTTCCGAAATAAAGAAGTGCTTGTCGTGGGTGGCGGAGATTCTGCCATGGAAGAAGCCAATTTCCTTACGAAGTTCGCTTCCAAGGTAACGATCGTTCATCGTCGTGATGAACTGCGTGCTTCGAAGATTATGCAGGAACGTGCAAGACAAAATCCTAAAATAAGCTGGGCTCTTAGCAAAGAATCCACTGAAATTATCGCAGATGATCGCGGAGTTACCGGACTGTGCGTCAAGGATATAAAAACAGGAAATGAAGAAATCATCGAGACCAACGGAATTTTTATTGCAACGGGTCATACGCCCAATACGGCATTTTTGAAGGGACAGATTGATACCGATCCAGTTGGATATATTCGTGTGAAACCTGGAACAACTGAAACGAATATTCCTGGGGTTTTTGCTTGCGGTGACGTACAGGATCCGAAGTACCGTCAGGCGATTACAGCAGCAGGTACAGGATGTATGGCTGCTCTAGACAGCGAACGATTTTTAGAAGCAGAATCCGCATTTATAAAATCAGTCACAGATCTGGCTAATGTATAAGTGTATGCTTATGTGTGAATTGAATTTCACTTATAAAAGATAACAAATTTAATTCAAACAGAAAACGATAAGGCACAACTTGACTCAGTCACAAGCGTTTTCTGCCCCGACCCTTGTGATCGGTTTTTACATTAGACGGATTGTAATATGAAG
>NZ_JAGGRD010000086.1:0-6318 GCF_018613005.1 Paenibacillus sp. ISL-20 | reverse complement strand
CTTAATTGCGTTTTATATATATCCTTATTTAAGAGAGTTCCTAGAATACTATAGTTACAACTATAGCAGAGCAGAAGTCCTCAAAAAAAAGAAATGGATTCTTGGGTAACTCTAAGAAGAATGAAACAGCGCATAACAACTTATTCACGCTTCGGGCCATACGGCCCTCGGTCTGCTGGATGTATTTCGGGGAAGCGGAATCAGGGAAACAACCCTGCGAACCTAACCGCAGTCGCGGCCGCCCCGTTGGGGCTTAAGGTTCTCGGGTTCGTGAATACAAGAACGTTATCTGAAATAACTATAAAATCATAAAGAGGATTGGATTATATGTGGCCGAGTATTATCGGGTGGTCTTTATCTGCCTTAATAGCAATTGTTGGTTGGTGGATAGCTATAACTAATTTAAATAAGCAGCATAGAAGAAATCTTGAATTAGATAAACAAAAGTTTGTTCGTGAAATGCAAATTAAAACTGCTGATGAAGCCATAAATTTACTTGCAAAATCAAGAGACTCACTTGGAGAATTGAATTTATATTTGATTCTTTTGCCCGGTGATCTGCGAACAAAATACGCAGTGAGTTTTGAAATTCATAATAGTCGTTGGGAAAAGCCAAATGAGCAAGTTTTAAAATTGTGGGAAAAATCCTCTAAGTCAATTCTTGAATTCACCTATTATTTTGAATCGAGAGAAGTTGTACTTAATAAATTTGTAGGAATGAAGGACATATATTTAGAACAGCTAAGTGAAATAAGAGAAGTGACAGGCAGGTATAGTGAGTATTTAGGAAGGATTTATTATTCGAGATATTTAAACGGGATAGTGCTTTCAGAAGAAGAACTGATAGAACTTGAGAACAAAACGAAAGAATTTAACGAGTATATTTTTGATTTTTTAGGCTACGTACATGATTTTATAATCGAACTACAAAATGCTTTTTTAAGTGAGACATTTGGATATTCAATTCCTGTCAGACAACCAACAGATCCTAAATATAAAGTGCTAAAAGCGAAAGAATAGCTAAGTGGGATTAATCAAGAAGAAAGTTACTTCAGATAACATAATATTCACGCTGCGGACATACGTCCTTGATCCGGCATTCGCCGGACACCCAGCATAGCTGGGTCGTGAATACAGGAACGTTATCAGAAAGATCGGCAAAAACCATAGTAGAAATAGGAGAGAACATTATGGACCGCTTGGTAGTCATGACGGTTGAAAAAACGCATAGTGGCAAAACCACCTTTGCCAAACAATTAGAAGCCGCATTACAACAAGCTATTGTCATTGATCAGGATAATCATGCTGAATTTATTAATAAGCACTACAAGAAACTTCGTCCTATAGAAGGTCCAAACACTTTAAAATTCTCTGTAACTGAAGCAATTGTTAACTATGCTACGGAGCAGAGCGATTTCCACATTATTTTAAGCAACTCCAATATGAATAAATCAGGAAGAGCAAATCTTCTCCGATATTTTCATAATAAAGGATTTAAAAGTATTATTGTTTACTTTGATTTGCCCACTGATTTATTGAAAGAGCGTGTTATACGAACCCATAGAAGCAAAGCAATATTTAGAAGTGCATCAAGCTTTTTGGAAGTATTGGAGAAACAAGAAAAATCGTCAGAAATACAACCTAGTAAAGATGAAGCAAATTATATATTTGTCATTAAGGACCCCAATAATACAGCGGGAATTATTCAACAAATAATAGCAATCAGCGATTTTAGATGATTCGATGAAGGCCGACCCTTCAGTTAACATTATATTCACGCTGCTGGGCTTACGCCCCTTGGTCGTCCGATGTATAATCATTGGAGATATTCAGACGCTACACGAGCTGGCCTAAGATAAGAGCTATCTAAGGCCGGCTCGCGTCGTGAATACTGAAACGTTATGTGAAATCAGCCTAAATACACAGAGGAGAATGTGAATGATAATTCGTGAAGCTGAAACAAATGACGCCGAAGCTATTGAACGACTATATAAAGAGTTGCTTCCAAACAACCCAAAAATAAAAGTGTTGGAAGATAGAATAGAAGAAATTAAACAAAATCCTAATAGTTTCTTGTTCATTTGCGAAGTAGACCAAGAGATCGTTGCAACTGCACATCTGCATCTATGTTTAGATGCATTGATAGAGTCACAACCTTTTGGGGTTGTAGAACGTGTAATTGTATCTGGAAACAGACAAGGTCAAGGTTATGGATCGCTCATTATGAAGCATATTGAAGATCTGTGTATTTCAAGGGATTGTGTTAAGGTCTTTTTAACCAGCGGAGCTTCGAGGAAGCAAGCACACGAGTTCTATACAAAGTTAGGTTATGACGGTGATTCGAGTAAAGCCTTTAAGAAGTACTTGTAATTTTTGAAAGTTTTTCGAAGATGAGGCAGACATCACATAACACTATATTCCCGCAGCGGGGCGTTCGCCCCTTGGTCCGCCAAGAGGGAAGGGATTTCACTGCGGAGTGAATTCAGAGGTACAGGGAAGCGTTGGCGGACAACCCTGCGAACCTAACCGCGCCGCGGCCGGCCCTTCAGGCCTTAAGGTTCTCGGGTTCGGGAATACATAAACGTTATGCGAAACCAGTGCGAGAAAGGAACAACAGAATGCTTACCTTAAGACTTACTAAAGACCTATTGAAAGACATGAAAACAACTCCAGTTGAAGACATCAATGTAGCTCCGTTTTTAAGTTGGCATGTAAATATATATATCTTGAACAAACGAAAACACATTGTCTTTGTGAACGATCTAACTAGATTAGCTATTATAATTGATGGAATAAGAACAGGGCAATTAGAGCGATTGAAAGATAAATTCATGTTAACTTTTCGGGAATACTTACTCCGAGAGGGAGTTAACGATACATTGATCAATAGATATTTAGAGTATTGCACAGAAGTAGTTATTTCGAAGACAAACAACAGAAGTGTCCTAGGAACAATGAAAGAAGTTACATGGTTTACTGAGGATGACTTTTACGATAATTTTGAACGCTTGAAATGGCTGAATAGAATGATTCATAAACCAATAGATTACATGGAACCGATCAATTACTTTAAAGAATCCTTATGGGATCCTAAGAACTACAACATAGTTTGAAGATTATTCAGGGTGGCACTGGAACCGCATAACAACGTATTCACGCATCCTGCCATTCGGCCCTTGGTCCGCCCGAGGGATATCAGAGAAGATAACTCAGGTGGACAACCCTGCGAACCTAACCGCGCTGCGGCCGCCCCGTTGGGGCTTAAGGTTCTCGGGCTCGTGAATACGAGAGACGTTATACGACAGAATCTGAAATGAATAAAAAAGACCGACAAAAAACGAAAAGTGAAGGAGAGCTATAAAAGATGAGAATAGAGTGGATAAATATAAAAGGGTTTAGGAATTTTGATAGTGAAAAGATTAACTTTGCAGAACAAACATTAATTATTGGAGCAAATGATATTGGAAAGACTAACTTGATTTATGCTCTACGTATTCTGTTTGATCGAAGCTTAAGTGACCGAGATTTGGATTTATCTAATAGTGATTACAATGTATATACCAATACAGATTCTATTGAGATTACTGTGAAAATTACAGATATACATGAAGATTGCTTAGTGACTGTGTTTAAAGGAGACATGAATAAAGGTACTGTGTATCTACAATATAAGAATTCAAAAAATGGAGATTACAGTATATTAGCTGGTTCGTCAGAAGAATTATTAGAACAGAAAAATTCTAGGTTTTATATTAAGAGATTAAACATGGAATATGTGAATACAAATCGCAATTTAGAATCTTTTATGAAGCGGGAGAAAAATCAAATACTTGAAGATACAAAACTAAACCTGACGGAAGCACAATTGAAGAAAGACGAAAAATCGATAGTTAAACTAAGAAGAAGTTTGAAGCTTGTAAATAAACGAATTGATGGTTTGAATTATATACAGTACTCTTTGAAAAAAGTAAATGATGAGTTGAGTACTCTTGCTATACATAATAAAAACCAAGAGCTAAGCTTCAAAAATGCTAATTCAGATGCTACAAAATTGTTGGAAAATCTTGAATTAACATATAGCACAAATGAAGGAACTTTGACTTTAGGTGGGGATGGTAGAAATAATCAAATATTTTTGGCAACATGGGTTTCTAAACAGAAAAATGTGAAATCTTTAGAGAAAGTAACTTTTTATGCTATAGAAGAACCTGAAGCCCATTTACATCCACAACAACAACGTAAACTTTCCAGTTATCTATTAGAAAATTTTGACGAGCAAATTTTTATTACTACTCATTCTCCTTATATTGCTACAGAGTTTAGGCCAGATAGAATTGTTAAGTTGTATTCTAAAAGTCAAGTGGTTAAGGTTGCACAAGGTGGATGCAGTCAAAGATTAAAAGTAGATTTTGATGATTTTGGATATAGACTGGATGCTATTACATCCGATGTGTTTTTTGTGAATGCAGTTTTTTTAGTAGAAGGTCCGTCGGAAAAATTGTTTTATACTGCCTTATCGAAACAATTAGATGTTGATTTAGATGCTTTAAATATATCAATACTCTCGGTTGATGGTGTAGGATTTAAGCCTTATATAAAAATTTGTTTAGCGCTAGATATACCATTTGTTTTAAGAACAGATAATGACATTTTTAACAAGACTAAAGAAATAAATGGCAGTGATGTGGAGTTGTCTTATCAAGGCGGCGTATCTCGTATTATGGGAATATACACTGAACTTTTAGCCACAAAAAAGAATGAAACATTTATAGAATACTGGAAAAAGAATAAAACTAATAATGAATGGCCAAAAGGAGCAGAAATTCCTGAAGCTGCGGTAGATCTAGCAGAGTATGTTATTCAAAAAGCAGAGAAAGATAATATTTACTTATCAAGTATTGATCTTGAAAACGATTTGGTTGATAGCAAGTTGTTTGTTTCACTAAAAAGCTTTTATAAAACCAAAGCAAAGAAAAGCACAGTAAGTAAAATGCAAAAGGCTAAAGCGGAAAATATGCTTAAATTTATAAAAGCACATTATAAGAATCTCAATTGTTTGGAACACGATAAAATTTCAGAACCTTTAAAGAAAATCAAAAAAATAGCTGAAGAGGTTGTTTATGAAAATGAAAAAAGCAACTAAACCCACACAAGAGCAGCTTAAAATCATTGAAGAAGATGGGAATTTGGTGGTTACCGCTAAGCCAGGTAGTGGAAAAACATTCACTATTGTAGAGAAAATTCATGAAATATCAAGGGACTTATTGAGCTATCAAGGAGTTATAGCTATTTCATTCACGAGAAAAGCCAGCCAGGAATTAGAATTACGTTATAAAAGGAAAAATAACGAGAATATAAATCATTTTTTTGGAACTATAGACAAGTTCTATATTTCTGAAATAATCATTCCGTTTGCAAAGTTGTTACTTGGTGAAAATTGTTCATTGGAAGTTAAAGATTCTATAGTAGATTACCCCCAGTTTAAAGCTTTGGAAGAATTGCCTGAAGGAACTATGAATAAGGAATTATTTGAGCTACTTAAAGAATCATTAAAACAAGGATTAATATTCTTGGAGATAAGTGGAGAAACAGCTCTGTGCATACTAAATAACGTGCCACAAAGTTTAAAATACCTTAAAGCCAGATATACTCATGTTTTTATTGATGAATATCAAGATTGTGGAGAAATTCAGCATGAAATATTTTTAAAGCTAGTTAATCAAGGGATCAAAGGTATAGCTGTTGGTGATTTAGATCAAGCAATTTATGCATTTAGTAATAGATATTCAAGGTACCTTCTATCACTAATAGAGGCAAGTGATTTTACTCACTTGGAAATCACACATAATCACAGATGTCATAAATCAATTTCTGAATATTCATTGGAATTAATGGGAATTCAAAGAGAAAATATAGAAGAGGATAAAAGAATATTTAAGGTTCATGTTAAAGGGAATGATGAAGATATCATTCACGCTATAGAAAAGAATCTTGAAGCTTTGAAAAAAGAATATAACTTAAGTAAAAATAGTGACTTTGCAATTTTATGTAGGAGCAATGGTAGTGCTAAAAGAGCTTCGGGTTTTTTAGAAATTGAAAATAAATTGTTTACTGACACAGCTTTAGACAAAATCAATGTTAGTTGGGCAACTCTTTTTAATGATCTTCTATCATCTTATTATTTATATCAAATCGGTGAAGTTACTATCTTGGATTTTGTAGGCAGATATATTAATGAGGAGTTATACTATAGAGATTTTCGAAAAGGATTAGAGTTGGTTGATAGAATATTCAAATTATATAAAACGCAATTAAGAT
>NZ_JAGGRD010000085.1:0-38105 GCF_018613005.1 Paenibacillus sp. ISL-20 | reverse complement strand
AACTACGGGCCCTTGGCGTACCAGACTGGGCAGCTTTCAGGATGGCAAATTCCCGCCGAGGTGCCTGGGAAATGTCTCGGAACACAAATAACGCCCTTCCAACTTCTTATTGGGAAGCGAAAGGGCTGAAAAGTTTACTTTCACGTTATCTGGAGCTTTGTTAACCTTTTGGAACCGCCGTATGCGGACCCGCATGTACGGTGGTGTGAGAGGACGGGGGTTAGCCGCCCCCTCCTACTCGATTGCATTGTTCATGGTTCGTACATTGACGAAGTTCGTATTTATCGTATATAGTGTAATTCGCGCTTCAATGCAAAGAAGCAAAGAAGCCGAAAAGCATAAAAGCGAAAAAGCTCATCGTATAAAACAAGCGGACGGGAAGGAGCTCCCGTCACGACCATGTATAAGGAGTCTTAGCACCATGGAACGACATCTCAGTTTCTCAAAAAGCATCATTCTTATCGCGGTTATATTGGCAGTACTATTTGTCTCCATTTTTCTTCTTAAGGCAGAGCCGCATATTCCGCTCCTGGCAACGACCGTGGGTATCGCCGCCTTGCTGCGGTTGTTCGGGTTTTCTTGGAAGCAGCTCGAATCCGCGATCATTCAAGGCATTCAAACGGCGATTATGCCGATTCTCATCCTTTCGCTCATCGGCATTCTCATTGCAGTATGGATGATGAGCGGTACCGTCCCGACCATTTTATACTATGGAATGGATTATATTGAACCGCATTATTTTGCCGTGAGCGCTTTATACGTGACGATTGTGGTGTCGATGTTTACCGGAAGCTCCTTCACGACAGTCAGTACGGTTGGCGTTGCTTTCATGGGGATTGCTGTAACGACCGGGATTTCTCCGGCCTTGGCAGCAGGAGCGGTGATCTGTGGGGCTTGTTTCGGGGATAAAATGTCGCCGCTGTCCGACACAACGAATTTTGCTCCGGCGGTTGCCGGCATATCCTTGTTCACCCACATTGGCAATATGATCTACACCACGGTGCCGGCACTAATCGTGACAACGGTCTTTTTCCTGCTTGCACCAACGGCGAATACCCTGGATTTAACCTCGATAAATCAAATCAAGGCTGCTCTGAATGACGGATTCCATATTCATTGGCTAACGTTGCTATCACCGCTTGCGGTCATTGCCTGTTCCATCAAGCGGATTCCGATCCTCCCTACACTCATTGTCGGCATTGTTACCGGACTCATCGTAACGGCCTTCGTTCAGCAGCAGTCGGCAGTCGATGTTTGGTTCAGCGTCATGCAGAGCGGCTACAAGAGCACGATAGCCAACGAAACCGTGGCTTCCATTGTCAATCGCGGCGGATTGCAATCGATGATGGGGTCCGTATCGCTGATATTGATTGCGTTATCCTTGGGAGGGCTGCTTCAGCATTGCGGCGTCATTGAAGCCTTCTTCCACAAAGTCATGCAGCCGCTGAAGCGGAAGAGCAGCATTGTCCTGATGACGGGGGCATCCTCCATTGCGGTAAATGGCATGACGGGCGAACAATATTTATCGATCCTATTGCCTGGTCAAATGTTCAAGGAGGAGTATGTCCGCCGAGAAATTCCGGCGAAGACGTTGTCACGTACATTGGAGGATTGCGGTACGCTTGTTAACCCACTGATTCCATGGGGGGTAAGCGGCGCCTTCTTCGCTGCTACGCTTGGAATTCCGGTCATTGAATATGCGCCGTACGCAACTTTCTTGTGGTTAAGCCCGCTCTTCACGTTTGCCTATGCCTTGATACCGCGATTGCAGCGGAACTCGCTTGGCAGGAAGATATAAGGATTACCCAATAAACATAGATCATGTGCTTGACCTTGCCTCCTGGATAGGGGGGCAGGGTCTTTTTGATTATAGCGATTCATACCCAACCTGTTCTTTGATTTATTTGATACGATGGATATATGCAAGCCAACATTGTAGATTCATTTCTTAAGGGAGGGATATAAACATGAACCATTGGATAGATAAAGAGCCAACCGCTACGGCGCTGATGGAATTGCATGTTCAGGCGATGTTTACGCATGACCGGGATGTGCGAATTCGCACATCAACGAGCCTTGGCCGGGAGATGAGCCTGCCCCCAGGTTTTTCCTGGGCCGAACGATAGACGGCTCCGCGATCTGCAGGTTTCGCCATGACGTTCCCGAAAGAATTGCCGGGCAATTGAAGGCGCTGGTTGAAGATGAGCCGATCGTAAACGATGAAGTTCAGACGAAGCCTAAACATTTTGCGGCTTATATGAATCTCCTTCATACTGAGCACTACACGAGCGGACCCTGTTATCGGATACCTGACAAAACAACGCCGGCCAAACAGACGGTATGGATCACTCGAGAAAATATGAACGAATATTCGCTCACCGGCTTTGAATGGCTGTTCACGGAAATCGATTATGGCCAGCCTTGTGTTGCGCTCGTTCATGAGAACAGGCTGGTGTCGGTTTGCCGCAGCGTTCGGATTACAAAAGGAGCACACGAAGCCGGGCTTGAGACGTTAGAGGAATTTCGCGGAAGAGGTTATGCGGCTGCCGTTGTTGCAGGATGGGCCATCGAGGTGCGTAAGGTGGGCGCTCTGCCGTTGTACAGCACGTTATGGGAGAATAACGCTTCCCGGAGAGTGGCAAGTAAATTAGCATTGTCCTATTACGGGGTTAATTTCACAATCAGATGAATGCTGGGCAGCGTGACCCCCTTCTAAAGTAAGCCATAAAGAAATCCCTCAAACAATTTGAGGGATGAAGTGCACCATGATTATGTTAATGATTAGCTCGAGCTGCCTCTTCTGTTCTTATAATAGCCATGACCTTGGTTGCCATGTCTATGTCTTAAATCGGATGAGGAACCTTTACGACGCGAATAGCCGTGGCTGCTGCTGTATTTTCTTCCATAATTCTTCGCGGAACTGCTGTGACGCTTGCGGCTATGACTATGGGATGTAGAGTGGAGAAGCTTGTTCATGATCTTTCTTAACATGCAAAACATCCTCCTTTCTTGTTCGTAATCATTCCATATAATTTAATCGGATCGTAACATAAATGAAACCCCATAATCAAATTAAAGGCTGCCCTTCTTATCCGAGGGGTGGTTTCTTGCATTAGCGAGCGATTGCAGTTCGTTCATGAACTCCAAGGAACTTAAGTAAGGTTCACTCAATTGCAGCAAGCGTTTGATCATATTCTGCAATTCAATCGAGAGATGCAGTTCTTCCTGCCAGCTTCGCTCCACGACTGCGCTCCGGTTGTTATCCGGCTCGTAGGTGGAATAGAGCATGAACAACATAAAGTGACCAATGTCCCGAAGATCCTCGCGTTCCTTCGAATCCTTGTATTTTACAGAGGACGCCGAGCTGTTCCGCTTGAACTTTTTTCGTGCAGGTACTTGGAGCGGAGGGGGTTCACCGATCCTTCTCGCTAGTCCAAAATCAATAAGATTGATCCTGCCATCCTTAAACAGGACGTTAGGAATCCGCAGATCAAGATGAACATAGCCTTGCTCGTGTATGTATCGGACTAGCTTCAGAAGCTGCAGCGTGATTTCGATGCATTCGTCTTCTTCGTATTTCATATCTTGTTCAAATATCAAATCTTCAAGCGTATCACCGTTTATATAAGACATGACCAAATAACAATTGCGGTTGTTCGAGAAGAAATCCCGATATGCCGGAATTTGTGGATGCTGAAGGGATCTTAATACTGCTGCCTCTCGATTCAGCAATTGTCTAGCATAATGGCCTTTGCTGGGTCTTGACTGTTTGACCGCCACCACACTTCCGCTTTGTTGATCCAAGCATTGGTACAGGATGCCGTAACTTCCTTCCCCGATCATCTGTTGAATGATATAACGATTCCCCAGCACCGTATTTTCTTCAGCCGGGTAATCCCGCCAAGCGCTTATAAAGGAGCTAAGGTATGAGAAAAAACGCATATCGATTCCAAATCTCTCCTTTGGGTTGGTCCCTCTAGAATGTTAGAGCAAGTGCGATCCCTTGTTGTCGTACATTATAAGCTTTTTGATAGGATTATACGAATAGAGGGTATATTCGATCGGATGAACCTCCTCTAGTCAATCGACATCTATTGGATCTTTCCTATAATCTAGCGGCGATAAGCCGTTAAGTTGCCGGAACAGCTTCGAAAAATAATGGATGGAAGAGAAGCCGTGCTTTTCTGCGATCTCCGTGATGCTGATGTTCGTATTGCGCAGATCCTCCTTGGCCCGATTGATGCGGAACTGGTTAATGTATTGGGTCGGCGGCAAGCCCGTCGATCTCCTGAACAATTCGAAAAAATAACCTCTGCTGATTCGAAGTTCCTCGTAATACGACTCCAATGGACGCAGCTTGCCGTGCAGAATATCCTGATCCAGTCGCTCCAGTAATTTGTTCATTCTATGATCGGGAATGGCCTCATCCTGCAATGCGAATGCAAGAAAATACTCGATGAATTGCAGGAAATGGCTTTGTGTCCTTACGCTGCGCATGTAGGTATGCTCATTCTCGAACTGGTTCCCGGTGTAGAATTTTTCAAACAGGTCGCTCCATACGTTGATCTTCTCAACTTTCATGAGCTCAGGTATGGCATAGGGAAAAGAAGGGCCTACATAGGAAGGAATCAGCTGGGCAATGTCATAACAGATCACGCTGGGATGATCGGCCAAAGCTCGGCGGTCCACATAGGACCAGTCGAAATAACAGCAGACATGTACCATGGGATCCTGGCTGTCCGCTATCCAATCATGCGGCTGCCCAGCCGGTATATATACAAGGGAACCCGGGTCGGTATGATATGTGCGGCCTTTGGTGCGAATGATGCCTCTACCCTCGGTAATTAGATAAAGTGATGACGAATAGCAGTGCCGGTTGTTATTGCTTTGACCTTTGGAAAAGGGATACCGTGTCGCATAAAACACATAGGGATGGAAGACGGCAAAATCCACGTATTTATATCCACATCCTTATAAGATAAGATTCTATAGATATTCGCATGACGATTGTACAAAAGCCTGACGTTTATGTAAATACAGCGATCGTCACCATTGCTATACTAACACTGAATTCATTTCATGCATGAGGAGGGAATTGAGATGTTGGATTGTAAATGTCTATTGACGGATGAACAAATAATTCAATTTATTACGAAGGGGTATGTGGTGCTTCACAACGAATTGCCGGATCAGCTTCATGACGCCGTCAGGGATAAAATTAATGTTGTATTGCACGAGGAAGGAAATCCCGGCAATAACATCCTGCCCCGTGTGCCCGAGATCCAGCAGTTCTTCGAAACGCCGGTCGTTAAAGGAGCTTTGACGAGTGTTCTCGGACCGGATTACTATATGCACCCGCATCGGCATTGCCATTATAATCAGCCGGGCGATCCGCTGCCGGGAGGCGGGCAGTGGCACAAGGACGGTTACTGGTCCAGCATGCGCAGCCACCGGCCCTGGTGGGCGATGATTTTTTATTACATGCAGGATATCACCGAGGAAATGGGACCGACCGCGATCATGCCCGGTACCGCATATTACGAAAAGTTTGTAGGCGATCAAGGCAAGACGCTGCTGCCTACCGGCAAAGCGGGAACGATGGTTTTGGTTCATTTTGATTTATGGCATAAAGCTTCGCTTAATGTCTCTGACTTGGATCGTTACATGTTAAAGTTTCAATTCGTTCGATTGCGTGCACCGGAATCGCCGAGCTGGAATCATCAAGAGAAAGAGATGAGCTTTACGGGCGGAACACCTTACGTGCATTTGAATCTATGGAGAGATATATGGAACTGGATGCGCGGCGAACCGGATCAGGGGATCCCCTCTGTAACGGGAGACAAGGCCCAAATAGAGCAATTGGTCGAAGATCTAAAGTCCGAGGACGAGACCGTTCGCGCAAGGGCCGCGGATCAAGCTGGATTGCTAGGAGAAAAGGCCGCTTCGTTAGCTTCTGAACTAGGCCAAATGTTGAATGATAGGGAACCGGTAGCTTTGAATGTAAGTTATGCGCTTGGCCGAATGGGCTCCGCCGGAATCGATGAATTGATACGCCTCATTTCCGAAGGAACAACGCAAATCGCGCAGAGAGCGGCTTACGGACTGCAAGGTGCCGGCGCTGGAGCCGTTCCAGGACTGCTTGCACTGCTGGAGCACGCAAACGAGAAGCGCAGGGCGCTTGCTGTTTTCGTACTTGGCATGATCGTCCCGTCGTCGAATGAGGCGGTGTCTGCATTGAAAGCGTGCTTGCAGGATCCGAGCGATTGGGTTCGTCGAAATGCAGTCGAAGCGCTGGGTATAATGGGAAGGGAGGCAGGCGATGTGTGTCAGGCCTTGGCAAACGTATTGGAGAAGTCGCTTCTGCAAGAGGAAGAAAGAGACGCCGCGGGTCCCGATGATACGGACATCAGCCAGCAGAGCTATATCCTAAATAAAACGGGATATACTGCTGCCCTGTCGCTGCTTCGCACCGCCAAAGCCACGGATGTTCCCATCGTGATCCATTCGCTTGAGCAAGCGCTGCACAGCAAGGACCGTTATGTAAGGGCGTATGCCTTCGAAACGCTTACCCATCTGCGGACCCCGGAGGCGACGGATGTCCTGATTCGATATTATCGACCGGCCAGATGGTGTCCGGACACAACGAAGGCGAGCACTTTCTGATATCCGCATGCGGTCCGAAGACCTCTTATTCCTGATAGGAACGAGAGGTCTTTTTATATGTCTAGAATTCGATGTGATTCACGAGCAGGTGTCCTTTTTTTGCAAAAGCATGACCCTTTCATGCAAAGACTTGTGCGATGCGCTCTAGTAAAATGAGGCTCAAAGTTCGGCATTAGCCGTTTATTGTTGAAAGGAGCAGTCATGCATGGCAACATCAATCAAAAGAGTTCATGTCGTGTTCAAGACCCATCTGGACATCGGGTTTACCCATATCGGAAAGAACGTAATCGAGCGTTATATGGAGCATTTTATACCCCGGGCTTTGGAATTGTCCGAGCAGCTGGCTAACGAAGAGGGGAACGTAAAATTCGTATGGACGACCGGCTCATGGTTAATTCATGAGTTTTTGGGAGCCGCTGCTCCTGACATGCGGGCGCGTATGGAAAAGGCCATTGCGGAGGGACGGATAGTTTGGCATGGGCTGCCGTTTACGACGCATACGGAAATCATGGATGCCCGGCTATTCGAATTCGGAATGTCCATTTCGGGCGACTTGGACCAAAAGTATGGAAAAACCACGATTGCCGCTAAAATGACGGATGTTCCGGGTCATACCCTTGCAATGGTCCCCTTACTGGTTAAACACGGCATTCAATATTTGCATTTGGGCGTTAATATGGTGTCCAAAAATCCCAAGGTGCCGGAGATGTTTGTATGGCGTGCTTCCGACGGTTCGGAGATCATCGTTCATTATGCGGATAGTTACGGCAAACCGTTTCAAATGGAAGGGCTGGAGGACGCTTTGTATTTTGCCCATACGCATGATAACCATGGACCATCCACGATGGAGGAGATTCGTGTTTTATTTGAACAGTTGGAGCGGGATTATCCAGGGGCGGAAATCATGGCCTCGACACTTGATGCATTTGCCCGGCGGCTTCAAACCGTAAAGGACCGATTGCCTGTCGTGAGCGAAGAAATCGGGGATTCGTGGATACACGGTATTGCCTCAGATCCTTGGAAAATCGCCCGTTACCGTGAATTGCTAAGGCTTCGGGATCGCTGGATCGAATCCGGTCAATTGGACAAGGACGGTGATGCGTACGCTCGATTTTGCAATCGCCTGATGTTGATCCCCGAGCATACCTGGGGGCTGAACAATTCCGTCTATCTCGTCGATTTCGTTAATTATTCCACTGGCGATCTAGCCGCTGCAAGAGCGCGGGATGTCGTTGAAGACAATCAACTGAGGAAATTCGATTACCTATGCCAGCAGGCGAATGGTACTCGGTCGTACAGCCATTACGAGAGCTCTTGGCAGGAACAACGGGATTATCTTGAGGAGGCCGTTCAATCGCTGCCGAAGGGGTTGGCAGCTGAAGCGCGAATAGAGCTGGATCGGATGAGTCGGCATCAAACCGTCCCAGACTCGGAGCCGATGCAGTGCAAGCAGCCGATCGATATGAACGAGCTTTATGAATTAGGGCAGTTTCAGGTAAGCTTCGCTGCCGACGGCTCGATAAACCGATTGATGGATCGATCCGGGAAGGAATGGGCGGACGAACATCAGAGGCTTGGCACTTATAGGTATGAAACCTTCAGCAAAGAAAACTATGATCGCTTCTTTAAAGAATACGTGACCAATCTGGATATTCATCACGGCTGGGCGGACAACGACTTCGGAAAGCCGGGAATCGAATATGTCAAACCGCGGCCGGAACATCGGCGGTATACGGCATCCTTGCGGACGATACACCTGAAGAGGTGCGCAGATTATGATATCGTAACAGTGGAAATGAAGCTACCGGAGATTCTCAGTAAGCAGTATGGGGCTCCGCGGCGATTGAACGTAATCTATACCTTTCTTGCGAATGAGCCCGTCATAGAGATAAGTCTAAGCTGGAAGGGCAAACCAGCCTGTCGTCTTCCGGAAGCAAGCTGGTTCTCGTTTGCGCCCCTTGTGGATAATCCCAACGCATGGATGATGGATAAGCTGGGACAGCGTATATCTCCGTTATTCGTCGTGAAGGACGGTAACCGGAACATGCATGGTGTCGATTCCGGCCTATATTATGAGGGGGCGGACGGAACGGTGGTCATTGAAACCTTGGACGCGCCGCTAGTGTGCCCGGGGGAACCGCGTTTGCTGCAATTCGACAACTCCTATGCTTCATTGACCGGTGGATTCCATTTCAATCTGCACAATAACGTGTGGGGTACGAACTTTATGATGTGGTTCGAAGACGATATGAAATATCGGTTCAGATTGAGACTGCATTCTCATTCATGAGTTAATTGTGCCCATCATGAAAAACAAAACGGAAAGGTGTGAGTTTATTAACTCGCATCTTTTTTTATATATGAACGATCATCCGCCGGTCAAGTTATGAAGAGGTATTGTTCTTGTTAATAAAATCGTGAATCCTGTTACGAAGCTGCTCATGCTGCTCAAAATGGTTATACATCCGATAGGCTGCCGTCTGCGCATTTCCGAAGAAGAAACGTTCAAACTGGGTTTGCCGGCCACCGAACGAGCTAGCACCAACCTCCCATGCAAGCCTGAACAATGCGATACGATCCCAAGCCTCCGTCGTGGATCCTTTTAAATATTGATTAAGGTAAGGGCCTGATTCCGAATGAAAATCCAGTTCAGAAGGGATCATAATCAGGCCGCTGGAGCCCAGTAACTGTATCATCTCTACCATCTCGGGATAGAATTTGGGGAAGAGCATGCTGGATGCGATAAGAGGACTGGCGGCAGGAACGAGATATCCGAATTTATCCTGGCTGGCACCCTGCTCGGAAGCCAATCTTAATGCTTTGAACGTCTCGAGAAATGTAATCATTTTTGAAACATTCGAGACCATATGGGGCTCGAGTCCAACGTTCTGTTCATCTGCCAAGGATTCCAGCAAGCCGAGCATGAATTCGGTTTTAACGATGAAACGGGTGACCATTTGGTGGGCGATATGCGTATGAAAGTGACTCTCGCCGAATAAACGCCCGGCGTAAGTCTCGTCCCCATAGTAAAAGATCCGGTCATGGGGGACAAGCACGCGGTCGAAGATGACGAGTGTATCCATCTCTTCGTATCTTGCGCTGAGGGGATAATCATAGGAAGAAGTGGTACCGTAGCTTTCACGGCATATAAGAGTCATGCCCGGTAAATCGTTGGGAACCGCAAATGCAAACGCAGAAGGATTCACATCATGGGACATCGTTGGCGACGGTGTCGGGAATACCAGCATTTCTTCGCAAGTAGCTCCTTGTGTTGCCAGCAGGAAGGCCCCGCTTATGATCATTCCATCATCGTTAATCTCTACGACTTTAGCCGCGACAGTGTCTTCAGCAGCATCTTGCTGACCGGACATTTTACATGCATAGGGCTGGATGAAGGCGTGAGATAATGTAATATCATGATCACGACAGTACTTATAATAGTTCCTGAGATTTTCCGCATATCTCGGATGATGCTCTTCCAGAATATCGGCAGCGGTATATAAGGACATGATCGCAGTGTTCATATAATCGGGAGAACGCCCTAAAAAGCCATGATGCTTGTTCGCCCATAATTCCATCATCATTCTGCGTTTATGCAAATCCTCCGCGTTCTTGGGCGGGAGAAAAGACAGGCCTACCCGTTCTCCCGTATCGGGCGAGGGGTAAGTCATCTGTTCGATATAACTTTCTTCACATTGCATATCGTAAAGATCGGCTTGGGTTTGAATAAGGCCTTGGAATGCAGGATGCTCGGATAAAGGTCCCTTGATAGGCTCTCCTTTATACCAAATGTTAATATTCCGTCGGTCAATCCGTTCGATATACTGCTTTCCCGATTTAATAGGCACGTTGTTCACCCCATTTTCGATAAATCGTATGCTTACAAACCTGTCTACTTGTGTTAATGTACGTGCTTAGTCCATGCGTAGTACGTTGTCCGTCGGAAACGGGATAAAATATGCGAATGTACCTCAAAAGCTTGAGCCAGGAAGAGACAGCAGGCAAAAAAAACGGACCCGTTATGGTCCGTTTCTTGAAATTTCGATTATTGGGATTGGCCCAGATACTGCTCAAGCGTGAGGTTTTGTCTCGTGATTTCTCCCGCAATATAGACACCAACGTAACGAACATGCCAAGGCTCATAAGAATAGCCAGTTAATTTCTCCTTGCCTTTTCCGTAACGAATGATAAATCCGTATTTCGGTGCATTGGCTTTCAGCCATTTGCCTTCCTTGGTATTTCCGAAGCTTTGCTCCAACGCATATCCTACGGAAGCACTGGATATATCCATGCTCAGTCCGGTCTGATGCTCGCTTTGTCCCGGACGCGCGCTTGTTTTGTTAGCGACAGCCTCGCCCTTATTTCGAGCGTTGCGTTCGAATATGGCTTTTTGAGTAGCATAGGACCGGTAGCCCGATACGGCTTTGAGATCGATCCCGTCTTTCTTGGCTGCCGCAAACAATTTTTCCAGCGCAGATGACGCTACTTTTTTCATCTGTTTTTTGGGACTAGGTCCCGAGAAACTGAACGGAATATGGGGTACAACCAAGTCTTGCGGAACATAACTCGATGGAAGATTTCTTTGCTTGTTGACAAGTACAACGGTGCTTGATAGATTGGTGACCGAATTTAAACCACGAACCGTTTTTAAAGTTCGGTTAGGAGCGTTGTTTTCCAAAAACTTCGTAAATGATAAGCTGGAAGAAGATGCCGCGGCAGCTTCCGCCTTGCCAATGCCGGTGCTGCTTAGAAAACCGGATAAGGCTAGGCTTGTGACAACGGAACCGATGATGACCGTAGGTATGATGGATTTGACGATTTTTTTGTGCATGTGAAGTCCCTCCTCGTTAGCTATCTCTCAGTATATAAGAGAGTTATATCGGTAGAATCTCTGACTTGTTTCTGAATTGTAAACAAAATAGAATAGATCGAATCTGATAATAATCCAAAAATAGATTATAGTGATATAAAATAGGTACAAATTTCTACATAAGGAGAAGTTTCACATGCGAAATGAACAGCTGCAAGAAATATTGAAGGAATACGGCATCCAGGAACCCGAAATCACGTTTATTCGGCATAATGAAAATCGAACCTATAAGGTGGGAGACCATGACGGAAGTACATATCTGCTGCGCATTCATCAACCGGTAAAAGACGGCATGGCAGGTCAGCAGCATACCTATGACGGTCTGCTAGGTGAACTGCAAATGCTGGAGCACTTGTCAGGCTGGGATCAACTGCTTGTCCAAAGGCCGCTGCGGAATCGGGAAGGCGAGCTGATTACAATCATCGAACATGAGGGGAAACGTTGGAACAGCTCCGTGCTTACCTGGCTGGAAGGAAGAGACTTGCATAAGGAGGATGTAAGCGACCCGGTCATGGTTGAGAAGCTGGGGGCTCGTGTTTCAGAGCTGCACCGATTCTATGGTCAGTACATCTCGGAGGGCATGGATAAACGTCCAAGTCAGGGGATTGGCTACAATCAATATATGATCGAGGTTATAAAGCAAGGATTAGCAAAAGGTTTGTTTACTTCCTTCGATGTTTCCGTCATTGAAGACACGATATCGTTGGTTAATTCGCGGCTTGCGGATCGTGGAAACGAAGAAGCCTGGGGGCTCATCCATGGTGATTTAAGCTTGGGGAATATCATCATGACTTCGGATGGAGAACTGAGTTTTATCGATTTTGGTTTTTTCGGACCAGGGTATAATTACACGGATGTTGCAATGGGTGCCATGATGGTTCCTTCGGAGCTTCGGAATATATTCCTGAGAGGGTATTATGGCAGTGAACATACGGGACAAGATAAGTTTGTTCTGTTAGAAGGCTTCATGCTGCTGGCCATTATCGGATACTATGTCTTTCAAATGGAGAATGAATCCGTGCATGCATGGATGCGTGAAAGAATGCCGAAGCTGTGCGCCGATTACTGTAAGCCATATTTGTCGGGTGAACGCATATTTTATTCCGTATAGTTCGAAGACGGATTAGACGTATCCGGTGATACGATATGAGATATATAACATGAGGATTAGAGGTGAAACCAAATGGCGGAAAGCAAACTTCTACTGCAACAAAAAGCTCTTCAGGATGAAGCTTCTGAGGTAGCTGATGAACTTCGACTTTACGAATTGCTAAGTCAAGCAGGCGAACCAGTGCGTGTTGGCAGTTCAGCCCTCGGATTGATGGTATGGAGAGACTTGGATATGACGGTAAAATGTTCACGACTGAGTCAGCAATTAACTGCACAAATCGCATCGGAACTCATGCTGCATGCTGGTGTACGGGAGCTGAAGTTCATCAACGATACGGGTGTTTATAATACGGATCCCGCTTATCCCGATGGATTATACATTGGCCTAAAGTATAAGTCTCAGCGAGGGAAGGAGTGGGAAATGGACATTTGGTTCGTGGATGAACCGGAGAGACAACCCGACTTGAAACATATCATAACGATGCCTGAACAGCTGACTCAGGAGCGCCGGGAAGCCATTTTGCAAATCAAAAGTGATTGGGCAAGCCGTGATGAATATGGCAAGACTGTGCGAAGCTTCGATATTTATACAGCGGTTCTGGAAGAAAACATAAGGACACCGGAGCAGTTTCAGGCCTGGCTGGGCCAAAGGTCCATGAATAAAGAATAAAGCTGATGAATCAATAAGAAGAGAATTTACATATGGAGATTATCAGCCCGGTGGCGTTATGATAAGCGGCTTTATGAACCCGGCCTTCTACTTATTCGACTGGGAACTGGAAGAGAAGGGGATACTTCAGGTGAAACACACCCTTCCATATTCGGAACTGGCTTATGCGTCGGAAGAAGAGATCGTGGGAACCGGGGTATCATTGGAATTCGGACATACGTTGGAGCAGCAAATGGGAGGTCAGATCGGAGCAGGGTTTATGATTGGCGGTTTCTATGAGGATTCGTTCGGAGGCAAGAGACTGTTGGATCGTTATGCGAACAGTTTTATTGCGACAAGGGCCATAAAGTTTTAACATTAAGTCTATTGCCAATGAATTCATTAGAAGAGTCATCCTATCGGGTGGCTTTTCTTTTTTTTATGTATATGCAAAACATAAGTAAATCCTATTTTTTTGATATTATCCATATCATTTTTCCTGTGATAGCATGTTCGTATATCTAGTAAGTGGAGAGAGGAATGATGGATATGAGTTCAGCATTTTGGTTAACAAATGCCCGGTTAGAGAGCGGTTATGAAGTTCAAGATGGCGTAATTACGGGAACAAAGACGGAGATTCGCCACATATTCATAGAAGATGGAAAAATCGCGAAGATCGCAGCTTCGAATACAACCCTAACAAACCAATGGCCACAGCACGACGTGAAGGGTTTATTGCTTCTGCCATCCTTTATCGAAAAGCATTGCCATTTGGATAAAACGCTGGTTGGTGACAGGTGGCGTTCCGTTACGCCGGTTTCCAGTATTTTCGAGCGTTTGGCTATCGAGAAAGCGACGCTTCCTTCGCTGGATACCTTGACACAAGACCGTGCAGAACGGCTGCTCGATATTTACCTGAAGACAGGCGTGACGCATGTGCGAACGCATGTCGATATTTATCCGGAAGCGGGATTAGACAATTTAGAAGCGGTTCAACAGGCATTACGCGCATTTGAAGGAAAGTTATCCTATGAGATCGTAGCTTTTCCGCAGCATGGTTTGCTGCGCTCGAAATCAACGGAGTTAGTGAGACAAGCACTTCGCAGCGGAGCAGGTTTGGTCGGCGGGGTTGACCCGGCGACTGTGGATGGCGATATCGAGGCATCCTTGCAGGAAATGGTGGGACTCGCAGTCGAAGCACATGCGGGCATCGACCTGCATCTGCACGATGCCCATCATCTGGGGATCTTCACCATGAAGCGATTAGCTCAGTTAACCATAGAAGCGGGACTGCAAGGCAAGGTGGCGATCAGTCATGCCTTCGGACTGGGGGATATTCCGCCGTCCCAAGCACAGGAAATGGGGGACTTGCTCGCTGATGCGGGGGTCGCGATTATTACGAGTGTGCCGATTGGCCGCAAGTTTCCGCCAGTTGGCTTGTTGCACGAGCACGGTGTAGAAGTGGCCGTCGGATGCGACAACATTTTTGATGTGTGGTCGCCCTTCGGAAATGGGGATGTGCTGGAGCGTGCCGGCCGATTGGCGGAAATATCCGGATGGGTGGATGAACGCGTGTTAGCGCAAACGCTCCAATATATCACCGGTGGCACCACACCGCTTAATCATGATGGGGAGCAGGTATGGCCGCAGGTCGGAGACGTCGCCAGTATCGTATTTGTTGAAGCTTCTTGTTCCGCTGAAGCCGTTGCGAGAAGATCGAAACGCGTGGCGACGATGTTTCAGGGGAACATCGTTTCCGGTTCGTTTTAGGCGAATTTTATGTCCATCCGGATTAAATTGCTGCTGTCCTATACCGGTATGCTGGTCATTAGCCTGCTGGTCTTTGTCTTGACTGCGAGTTTGTTCACCATTGCGGCCACAGGCGATATTCACGGTATTCGGGATTTTTATAAAGTGCACTATCAGATTAACCCGCTCACGGAAGAAGAGGAGTCTATATTCCTCGAATTAAAATATCTTGCCAAGAACGAACCGGATGAGCTGCAGAACAAAGAGCTGCTATCGGAATATGATTTTAAGCTGAGAACCGTACGAGCGGGTCTGTATGTCCGGAGGGATAACGACCAGATCTTTGAGTCCAATACGATGAACCAGCCTGAATTGGAAGCGAGTCTGCCTCCATATGACCTGAACAACCATCAGATTCGTAATACCCTTAACATCGGTGAACGGTTTTATGCTTATGCCAAATATGATTTCCGGTATTCGGACGGTGCCAGAGGCAGTGTGTATGTGATTCGAGAGCGAAGTCCTTTCGGTGAAGTCACGCGCAAGCTGCTGCCCATTCTTGTCTTGAGTCTCGTTGGCATCGTTGTGGTTGCAAATGTATTGTTATATCGCTGGATCACGCGCAGCGTGGTCAAACCGCTTGATTTGCTTCGAAAATCGGCGGAACACATCAAGGAGGGAAATCTCCAGTTTTCTCTGGATTTGCATTCCAAGGATGAAATTGGCCAGTTGAACGAGACGTTTGAGAATATGCGGAAGCGTCTGCATGAGTCGATTCAACTCCGGCTTCAGGACGAAGAGAATCGGAAAGAACTGATCTCCAACATCTCTCATGATTTGCGCACGCCCATAACGAATATTAAAGGGTATATCGAAGGTATACGTGACGGCGTTGCAGATACGCCGGAGAAAATGGATAAATACGTGAACATTATCTATACCAAAACCACCGATCTGGATAAACTTGTGAATGAGTTGTTTCTGTATTCCAAGCTAGATTTAAAGCAGGTTCCGTTCATGTTTGAGCATGTCGATATCATCGGTTTTATAGACGATTGCATCGATGAGCAGCGCTATGTTTTGGAGGAAAAGGGAATACGGTTGGAGTGGAAGGAACGTACTGGTCAGTCTGTCGAGGTCATTGCCGATCTGGAAAAATTAAAACGAACGGTGCTCAATATCATCGAAAATGCCCAAAAATTCATGGACAAGCAGGACAAAACCATATGTGTCTCCACTCAGCTTTCTCCGGGATGGGTAACGGTTGAAATACGGGATAATGGGATGGGCATCGAGCCGGAAGCGATCCCTTATATATTCGAAAGATTTTATCGTGCGGAGCCATCCCGCAATTCTTCAACGGGCGGCAGCGGCCTGGGGCTTGCAATTGCCAGCCAGATCATCGAGGGACACGGGGGTACGATTTGGGTGGAAAGCGAGCCCGGCATCGGCACCAGTCTGTACTTTACCCTCAAACGAGCGACAAAGGAGGCAGTGTAATCCATGACCACACGCATTCTCATCATTGAAGACGAGACGACGATCGCTCAGTTGGAGCGGGATTATTTTGAGTTGAACGGTTTTCTGGTAGATTTATGCCATACAGGCAATGAGGGGCTGAAACTTGCCCTTAACGAGGACTACAATCTTATCATTATCGACTTGCAGCTTCCCGGAATGAATGGCTATGAATTATGCAGCCATATCAGGAAGAACAAGGAGGTACCGATTCTGATCGTTTCTGCTAAAAATGAGGAGATCGATAAAATCCGTGCCTTTAATCTCGGTGCCGACGATTACATTACAAAGCCGTTCAGCCCGAGCGAATTAGTCGCAAGAGCCAAGGCCCATCTGATGAGATATGTGAGGCTTATGGGCAAGCAAAGCCCAAGTCCAAGCTCAGAAATTCATATTCGCGGCTTGGTCATCGACAAATCGGCGCGAAGGGTGTTCGTACGCAATCAGGAAGTCACGTTTACGACCCGGGAGTTTAACTTGCTTGAATTTCTGGCAAGCCATCCGAACCGGGTGTTTAACAAAACAGAACTGTTTGAACGGATCTGGGGCATGGATTCCAGCGGGGATATTGCAACCGTAACCGTCCATGTCCGCAAACTGCGCGAAAAGATGGAACTGGATCCATCCAATCCACAGTATATTGAAACGGTGTGGGGGGCTGGCTATCGCTTTTCGGTCTAAACAATTTATAATTTGTTAATAAAAGTTTTCGAAACGCTTAATCCCAGCTTTCTTGGGAGTTTAGGACTCTCTTCTATCATGGAGATATGACGATCAACGTTCATATTTCAACGATTTAGGGAGGGTTTACAAATGAAAACATATTCTAATAAACTGGCGGCCATGATGGTGGCGGCTGCCCTGGGAACGGCTTCGCTTCCGTTTCATGTACTGCAGACCGAGGCTGCGGGAGCCCCGCTCGTTGCCCAGGATATAGAGCAAGCCACTCAAGTGCTGTCCCAGCTTCGCGTGATGCAGGGTTACCAGGATGGCACGATGGGGATAACCAGTCCCATTACGCGGGCAGAGCTGGCAAAAATGCTTGTGCTTGCGTTTGGACTTGAAGGCAAAGGAGATACAAAGCCAAGTTTCACGGATGTGAATTCAAACGCGTGGTATGAACGGTACGCAGCTGAGCTGGTTGCGTTAGATATCATGCGGGCACCGGAAGGAACCTTTGATCCACGGGGAATCGTTACCCACGCTGAGCTGGTACAAATGGTGTCTAAGGCTCTGAAACGAGAT
The DNA here is from genome assembly GCF_018613005.1 of Paenibacillus sp. ISL-20. Lineage (NCBI taxonomy): Bacteria > Bacillati > Bacillota > Bacilli > Caryophanales > Paenibacillaceae > Paenibacillus > Paenibacillus sp. ISL-20. The sequence goes on along the minus strand of NZ_JAGGRD010000085.1, from coordinate 20,301 downwards.
GTGAAGTCCGTTGATGAATGGGCGAAGCGTTTTTATTCTGAGGAAGGCCATACCACACGTGGTCAAGCTGCCTACTTAATAAGCATTGCCCATGAGGCAATTCCGTCTGAAAAAGCCAACATCACGAGCATCCGCGCACTGAATGCTATCACCTTGATCGTCGCTTTCGATGCTCCGTTGACGGCCGACAATGAGGCGTTTGCCCAAGCCAAAGAAGATTTTAAATTTAACAACGGGCTTGAACTCACTAACATGCCGCGCTTGAAGACGGGCTCGATTTCTACTTACATCGTCCCAACCTCAGTTCAAAAACCGGGTACCTCTTATACGCTTACCTACAAAGGGAAAACAGCAGGCACATTTACAGGTAATAGCACGAAGTTGGACATGACAGAGGCTAGACAAGTCGCTCAGGATACGTTTGAGCTGGAGGCACTTAAAGAGAATGGCGTTGTTGACTACGGTTATGTTATTTCCGCCTATAGCGGAGGCCGCGGAGCCAATGCATTCGTATTGGATGAGAACAACAGCGACGATGGAAAAGTCTATCAGATCATATCCTCTGGTCAAGCCAGAGAATTGACGATTACGCCTGCAGGCGGACAACCTATCGTGGCAAAATACGTACCCTTCACCCAGTCCACGGATGGCAAACAAGAGCCGAAATTCCGTTTACCTGAAGGCCAGACACTGACGCCGGGTGTTACCTATACTGTTACCTCGGATTGGGCACAGATTGCGAACCCATCTTTCGTTGCGGCGAGTTTCGAACCGCTGGATATTATCGGAGCCGAGGCGATCAGTGACAGCTCCGTTGCCATTACATTATCCGCGGACCCTGGTGATGAGCTGTTCTCCGGTCGAAGCATCGAATTGGTTGATGCAGAAGGCGGCAAGCAGATAGCAGCTTATAAATATTCAAGCCGCAAAGGTGCCGTGGGCGTGTTCGATCTTACACAAGAAGGTAAACTGAAGCCAGGAACGACATATACGATTCAACCGGTTGGCGAATGGGCAGGCGAAACCACAGCGGTTCTGACGGTGAGATAATACACATTCAAGAATGGAAAATAATTACACCATAATAAAAAGGATGAGCTTAAAGGCTCGTCCTTTTTATTATGGTGTATATTTCGATTTTTGTAGTCGAAACGTCCACGAAGTGGGTATTAATTGTTAAACGGTTGACAACCTGTATATACATGTATATGATTTTTCTATATGCAACCTGTATATACAAGATGATGAGGAGGACGAAGTTTCATGTTGAACCCAGAAACCCAGTCTCAAGATTGGTGGAGAACTTCGACGGTTTATCAAGTATATCCGAAGAGCTTCAACGACACGACCGGCCTAGGCACGGGCGATATACGAGGGCTCATGGAGAAGCTGGATTATATAAAAGGACTTGGTATCGACATTGTGTGGCTTCAGCCGGTGTATGTTTCTCCGCAAAATGATAACGGTTACGACGTTGCGGATTATTGCAGCATCGATCCTGTATACGGGACGATGGACGATTTCGACGAGCTTGTGGCTGAGCTGAAAAAAAGAGGCATGCATCTGATGATCGACATTGTCGTGAATCATTCTTCGACCGAGCATCGATGGTTTAAAGAAGCGGCGTCTTCTCGCAATAACCCGTATCGAGACTATTACATCTGGCGGGATCCCGCGGAAGATGGCGGTCCGCCCAACAACTGGCAATCCAAGTTTGGAGGACCGGCATGGCAATATGACGAAGGGAGCGGGCAGTATTACTTGACCCTTTTTGACAAAACGCAGGCAGACCTGAATTGGGAGAACGTGAAGGTCCGTGCGGAGGTTGTGGATATCCTCACCTTTTGGGCGGACAAGGGCGTAAGCGGATTCCGGATGGATGTCATCAATCTCATATCGAAAGATCCCTCGTATCCGAATGATGACGGTTCGGTAGCACCCGGAGATGGACGCAGGTTTTATACGGACGGACCGAGAGTGCACGAATACATTAAGGAATTGAACGAAAAAGTATTCAAGCCTTATAATCTCGTCACGGTGGGTGAGATGTCCTCCACCACCCTGGAGCATTGCGTTCGTTACTCGAACCCGCAGGAGAATGAATTCTCCATGACGTTCAACTTCCACCATTTGAAGGTAGACTATCCCAACGGGCAAAAATGGGAGCTCAAGCCTTATGATTTCGAGGAGTTGAAAAGAGTGCTCTCTGATTGGCAAATCGGCATGCAGAAGAGGGGCGGCTGGAACGCCCTGTTCTGGAACAACCATGATCAGCCGCGCGCGCTGACCCGGTTCACCAATGATGGTGAATTCCGCACGGAAAGTGCAAAGATGCTGGCTACGACGCTGCACGGATTGCAAGGCACGCCATATGTATATCAAGGCGAAGAGATTGGCATGCCTGATCCGAACTGGAATGATATATCCGAGTTTCGGGACGTTGAATCCTTAAACATGTATGTCATTCTCCAGGAACAGGGTAAAACGCCGGAGGAGGCTGCCCACATCGTCAAGGTACGCTCGCGAGATAACTCCAGATTGCCTATGCTGTGGAATGACAGTGATCTAGCCGGCTTTACAACGGGGACGCCTTGGATCAAGATCGATGAGCGGTATCCGCTGATCAATGCGGAATCTGAAGTGGAAGATCCGCATTCGATCTATCATCATTATCGGAAGCTGATTGAAATGCGAAAGAACATTCCGGTGATTACGGACGGTGAATATGTTCGCCTGGATGAAGGCCATCCCGAAATCTATGCGTATGCCAGAAAGAACAAGGAGCAGACGCTTGTTGTGATTTCCAATTTCAGTGATCACGACGTATCGTTCGAACTTCCTGAGAAGAAGATAGTGAATCTGACAGAAATCCGATGGGCTCAGCTGCTAATCGGCAACACAACGGAAGAGCCCGAGCTTACTCCAACGGTTGCACTTCGACCGTATGCATCCTATATGTGGCTTATCCATAACAACTAAATTCATAATGTCAGGAGCGAAGAGCTATGGCCCTTGATCGCAAAAACGTGGAGCGCATTGTCGAGGCAGTCGGTGGAAAAGACAATATCGAAGCCGCTACGCATTGCGTAACCCGTTTAAGATTTGCCCTTGTGGACGAGAGCAAGGTGGATTCCAAAGCCCTAGATGAGAACGATTTGGTGAAAGGGCAATTCTCGTCCCAGGGACAGTTTCAGGTCGTGATCGGACCGGGTCTTGTCGACCAGGTTTACAATGAAATGATGGACATCACCGGCGGAGCAAGAGTATCGAAGGATGAAGTGAAGAACATTGCGAGTAAGAAGCAAAATCCACTGCAGCGAGCGATCAAGACGCTTGCGGACATTTTTATTCCAATCCTGCCGGCGATTGTCATGGCAGGTTTGCTGCTTGGCATTAACAATCTGCTTACAGGAACGGGTATTTTCTATGAAGGTCAATCGTTGATTCAGGTCCATCCCGAGTGGGCAGACGTAGCCTCCATTATAAATCTAATTGCAAGCACCGCCTTTACGTTCCTGCCCGTCCTGATCGGATGGTCTGCAGTAAGACAGTTTGGTGGCAACCCGCTGCTTGGGATTGTACTAGGCCTGATCCTGGTAAATCCGGATCTGCTTAGCGCTTATCAATATGCGGATGCCAAGCTGGAAGGCACGGTTCCCGTCTGGAATCTGTTCGGCTTTGAAATGGAGAAAATCGGTTATCAAGGCCAGGTGCTGCCTGTTCTTGTTTCCGCTTATATTTTGGCCAAAATCGAGAAGTTTCTGAACAAACGGGTACATGATTCCATTAAGCTGCTTGTCGTGGCGCCAGTAGCTCTGCTCGTGACCGGGTTCCTTGCATTCATTCTGGTGGGACCGATCACGTTTGCCATCGGTAACGTCCTTACTTCAGGTCTTGTCAGCATTTTTGATTCATTTGCAGCCTTGGGTGGCCTGATCTACGGCGGACTGTATGCACTCCTTGTCATTACGGGGATGCATCATACGTTCCTTGCGGTGGACATTCAGCTCATCGGCAGTGAAGGGGGAACGTTCTTGTGGCCGATGCTGGCGTTATCTAATATTGCGCAAGGGGCCGCAGCGCTAGCCATGATGTTTATCATGAAGGAACAGAAGGCCAAAGGACTTGCCGTTACATCTTCCATCTCTGCCTTCTTGGGGGTAACGGAGCCAGCCATCTTCGGGGTTAACATTCGTCATAAGTATCCGTTTATCTTCGGTATGATTGGATCCGGGATTGCCGGCGTGCTGCTGGCCGTGAACAACGTTCTGGCTTCGTCGATCGGCGTGGGGGGCATTCCGGGATTCCTATCCATATTCCCTAACCAGTGGGGCGTCTTCTTCATTGGCATGGCGATTGTATTGGTCATTCCGTTCACGGGGACATTGTTGTTCGGGCGTTACTATTTGTCCAAGCAGCATCGACATACAGCGAAAGAGAACGCTGCCGGCAACGTTGCAAGTGATCAAGCAGTAATGATGGAATCGAACGACAGTCGTCAATCTGGGTCATTCGAGTCACCGGAAACAGAGAATAGTTCAATTACGGAAGCTGTCCAAAAAGCCGCAGTAGATATCATGGCACCAATCAAAGGGAAGGTGGTTTCCTTGTCTGAGGTACCCGACCCTGCTTTCGCTGAGAATCTGATGGGTCAAGGCGTTGCCATTATCCCATCAGAAGGGAAAGTGTACGCTCCGTTTGACGGTCAAGTCGCGCATCTGATCAAGAAGAGTAAACATGCGATTATTTTGACGGATACGAACGGGGTTCAGATCCTGATTCACGTCGGAATCAACACGGTTTCCTTAAAAGGAGAGGGGTTCACGGCTCACGTGGAAACAGGTGCCGACATAAGCAAAGGGCAGCTGCTGCTTGAATTCGATATGAATCGGATTCAGGAAGCCGGTTTACCCGTCATTACGCCCATCATTATTCCAGACGGCCAAGAACAGGTTCAGAAGGTTATGGAGTATGAAGGCGAAGCGTTGCCAGGTGAAACGCGAGTGCTTCAAGTGACTCTTGGTAATGGAATTTGACAGGTTCTTATGTAACATGTAATGGCTGCTGGAAAATGGTACAATAGCTGATGGTGATAAAGGGATGACGAACAACATTTATTGGACGCTATACAAAGATTATGCCGACCAAATTGAAACCAGCGCTCTCCAACCCGGCAGCAAGCTGCCCTCGGAAAACGAGCTTGCGGCCACCTATCAAATTACAAGGGAAACGGTACGTAAGGGACTCAATTTGCTGGCTCAAAACGGTTATATTCACAAGGTAAAAGGCAAAGGTTCATTTGTGCTGGATACAGGAAGAATGAACTTCCCGGTAACGGGGCTCGTCAGTTATAAAGAGCTTGCGGAACGGTTAGGCCGAAAGAGCCGAACGCTTGTATATGAGACGGAATGTGTTCCGGCCGGAGAGCGTATAGCGAAGGAGCTTCAAATTCGACCGGACCGACTTGTATGGAGGGTGATCCGTGCCAGGGAAATCGAAGGGGAGCGCATCATTCTCGATATCGATTATTTGCTTGCCGACATCGTAACGGGTCTAACGAGAGATATTACCGGGGATTCGATTTATCAATACCTGGAGCAGGAGCTCCATCTGAAAATCAGCTACTCGAAAAAAATAATTTCCGTTGAACGAGCTACAACGATGGACCAGTCCTATATGGATCTTGGAAACGATACCCATGTTGTCGTAGTCCGGGGATACGTTCATTTGGAAGATACCACACTCTTCCAGTATACGGAATCGAGGCATCGATTGGATAAGTTTCAGTTCGTTGATTTTGCAAGAAGAGAATCCAATCATGATTTTGGAGACCAATAAAGAAGTGATCATGAAGCCGCGAATTTATCGCGGCTTTTTTGATGTCCTGACAGGAAAGAGGAAAACTCCTTCTCGATGTTGAAGCTATTTTAGTAGTAATTGTCTGATAAAGCATGGTAAAGGAGCCGATAGATCATGGATTTGGGACTGACAGGAAAGGTCGTGTTGATTACCGGAGGGAGCAGGGGCATAGGGCTTGAAACCGCGGTAACGTTTGCGCTCGAAGGTGCCAAGGTTGCTATTTGTGCACGGGACGAGGAGCAGTTAAAGACTGCGGCAGACCATATCCGGCAAGCAGCGGATTTCGAAGTGCTAACCATAGCAGCGGATGTCACGAAACCTGAGGACTGCATGCGAGCGGTGAACGATACGGTGCAGCATTATGGACAGCTTGATATTCTGGTGAACAATGCCGGAACCGCCGCTGCGAAATCATTTGAGCTGATCGATGACGAACAATGGGCATCCGATCTGGATCTCAAGCTGTTTGGCGCGATTCGATTTGCACGTGCAGCCGTCCCTCATATGAGGGAGTCTGGCGGAGGTGCGATTATTAATGTTACCACATCCTGGGCCAAGACCCCGCCCGCTGCGTCCATGCCCAGCAGTGTCAGCCGAGCGGCGGGGCAGGCCATGACCAAGGCCATGAGTCACGATCTGGCGCCTGACCATATCAGAGTTAACACCGTGTGTATCGGAATGATCCGCAGCGCACAGCTTGAAGAGCGATGGAAACGGGAAGAACCCGGACTCACATGGGAACAGTACGCGCGGGACACGCGCCACAGGATTCCGTTCGGACGTATTGGAAACACGGAAGAAGCGGCAAAAGTTATCGTATTTATGGCATCCGATGCTGCCTCCTATGTAACCGGAACTTCTATTAATATTGATGGGGGTTCAGCTCCAGCTTTGTAAGCCGTTAGCAATTAAAAACACGGGGGGTCTTGGATATGAAGCATGAAGTTGTGATTGGAATTGATGGAGGCGGCTCGCAGACGCGCGTCATGGTCAGCGATTTGAATGGAAATGTTCTCTCCTATGCGGTTGGGGGAGCCTCCTCGATCCATAAAGACAGCCATGCGCACGAGAATGTTCAGCAAACCATACGATCATCACTTTCCCTGGCGAGCTGCGGCGTAGATCAAGTCAAGGGTCTATATGCGGGAATAGCGGGTTACGAGTCGGATCAAGACATGGAGTGGGTAACTCGTTTAACCGCTATTGAAGGACTCGATTGTCCGAAATGGTACGTGAACGATTCTCTTGTCGCGCATGTAGGTGCATTCATGGGCCATCCAGGAATCGTTGTTGTGTCGGGGACGGGGTCCATGATTCTGGGAATAACCGAACAAGAGATTCCTATTAGAAATGTGGATTTCCATCATTATGCCGCCAGCGCTGCGAGATTTCTGTCTTATGATGCTGTGTATCAAATATTGGCCGGGAAAATCCATCCATCCGATGAATCGTTGGTCCGCGAAATTCAATCCTTTTGGGGAGTCGAAAATAGGGATCAACTTCGAATGTTGGCGTCTTTGGGTTTTATAAAAGATCGACAAGAGCGAGACAAGAAGTTCGGAGAGATGGCTCCTCTTATCACGACTGCAGCTGAAGTCGGAAGCCGATTAGCTCGGAGCGTGTGCGATGAAGCCATGAAGCAAATCATGGTAGGTGTTGAGATTCTAGGTTCATTCTTTGAGTCAGATCATGTATCGGTAACCGGGATCGGCAGTGTCATAAACTGCGCTTATATAAAATCAAAACTAATGAGCAGCTTGCAATCGGGCATAAACAAACATTACGAATACCGGAGCCCCCAATTATCAGCCGCGGCCGGCGCTGTGCTTATGGCACTTCGGAGTTTAGGTTTGCAGGTTGATTCCCATAGGGTTGAATCCATGCGCAGGCACCCCAATGCTACATGGTAGAATTCATTTTTTTCATAAATTATATTATGTAAACTTCTGATAAGGAGTAGCAAGAGACCCATTTGCCTGATGATGTTATTCTCATGAGGATGTCGTAATTTTATATATGATTTGTCGCATAGTTGGACTAAAAAAATGAGTAAGATGTGATACCTTATATGTGGATGTCATGGCAGCTAAGTTCATATCCAGAGACCCAAGAGATGTTGTGGCAGAATTACATACATAAAAGCCCGCCTGCTCTTTATGGCGTTATGGATAGGCAGGACTTTATATTTGAAGTTATAAAAAATTAATGAAAAGTGATGGTGATGATTTATGTCTAAAGTGTATCGTATTGGAATTATCGGCTGTGGCGGAATCGCAAACGGGAAGCATCTGCCGAGCTTAAGCAGATTAAACAACGTGGAGCTCGTGGCATTCTGCGATATCGTCCTAGAAAAGGCAGAAGCCGCGGCTAGCAAGTACGGTATTGAGGAAGCTAAAGTGTACGGCGACTATAAGGAGTTGCTGCAGGATCAAAGCATCGATATCATTCATGTTCTGACGCCTAATGACTCACATGCCGAGATTTCCATTGCTTCGCTTGAAGCAGGTAAACATGTTATGTGTGAAAAACCGATGGCAAAAACGGCTGCGGATGCCAAGCGGATGATGGAAACCGCGAAACGCACCGGCAAGAAATTGACAATTGGATACAATAACCGTTTCCGCGAAGACAGTCTTTACCTGAAACAAGTATGCGAAGCCGGTGAACTCGGAAATATTTATTTTGCCAAAGCTCATGCCGTACGAAGAAGAGCTGTTCCGACTTGGGGCGTATTTTTGGATGAGGAAAAACAAGGCGGTGGTCCGCTTATCGATATCGGTACGCATGCTCTCGATTTGACCCTCTGGATGATGGATAATTACAAACCGAAGATTGTTCTCGGTACCACATACCATGAGTTGTCCAGCAAGGAGAACGCGGCAAACGCTTGGGGACCATGGGATCCGGAGAAATTCACTGTCGAAGATTCCGCTTTCGGCATGATTGTGATGGAGAATGGCGCGACCATTATGCTGGAATCCAGCTGGGCACTCAATACGCTGGATATCGATGAAGCCAAATGTTCCCTGAGCGGTTCGGAAGGTGGAGCCGATATGAAGAACGGTCTTCGCATCAATGGCGAGAAGTTCAGTCGTCTGTACACCAACGAAATCGAATTGAATTCCGGCGGAGTGGCGTTCTATGACGGGAAGCAGGAGCAGGCTCCGGATGTTGAGATGAGAAGATGGATCGAGGCGATCGATCAGGATAAGGATCCTGTCGTAACCCCGGAGCAAGCTTATGTTGTATCTCGAATTTTGGAAGCTCTATACGAATCCGCCAAACTCGGCAAAGCCGTTTACCTGGACTAAGTTTTATATTCATAGGATGCATCTAATAATGCAAAAGCCCTGATGAGCAGGGCTTTTTTTATTTTCGGAACATGCTGAATCTAGCAAAACTGGATATGTGATTGGGAGGAATGGGATATAGATTAATGGGAAATAATAAGCTCATTACATAATGAAGGCGGGGTATATGAAATGATATTTATTTATAATGATTACGGTGGGACGCATACGACCTCACTGGCAGCAGCGTATCATCTTAATAAATTACCTACGAATCGGCAGCTTACAACCGAAGAGATTCTGGCCGTTGACTATTTCAATAAACTTAATAGGTCCGACATGGGCAAACTCGTTTTCCACGGGTTAGATGAGAGTGGAAATCCGGTGTACACCATTGGAAGGGGCTCATCCAAGATAGTCATTCCAGCTTTAAAAAATTTAAGCCTCATCCTTCAAGACAAATATCAGAACACGGAGCCTATTGTGTTTTCCAACACTTCGCCTACCGTTCCATTGGTCATGACGATCGGGGGGGGGTTGTCCAGAGGATTAAAATTAGGTTTTGTCGGCGATCCATTATTAGTCGCAGGTGCGAAGAAAAGCTGCGGTATTATCCGTGAACTTGTTCTACATACCAAACAAACCGCAGCCGCGAGGTCAGGTACGGAGTCCGTAATCGTAATTGAGAACAAAAATTATTCCTCATAGTTATTCGAACTCCATAATCCATATGAGAAGATCACAAGTGTATAAAAGAGTTGAAGCGTATGCTGAAATAGCGCGATGAAGAAGAGGGTGATATCCCAGTCTATCGACTTTCTGGATGTCGTCTTTTTTTTGCGCAGAAATAAATTCCTGAAAAATCAATCGATTTTACGGTTAGCTGCGTCTTACTGTATGAGTGGACGTTTTGGTGGCTTGTTTCCCATTACCCATAGACATAAGAAAGGGGGACGATGGGGTGGAGAATACGATGAAGGAAGTCGAGCTAGCAGATTTGAAGGTGATCGAGGAAGAGATTTTTTTTAAAATTTTATCAAACGAACAGCGGAAATTGTATTCCATAGCATTCAGTTACATGAGAAACGAAGCCGATGCGCTGGAAATCGTGCAGGAGGCGTCCTGCAAAGCTTGGATGAAGCGCAAAAAGCTCAAGGATGAACAGGCGTTTGCACCGTGGCTGATCCGGATTACGATCAACTGCTGCATGGACGAGCTCCGGCGTAAAAAACGCGTCTTTCCGGTGGATACCTTGAAGGAAGAGGCTGCACTGGAAATGCAAAGCAATGATCGGATCGATCTAGAGCAGGCACTGGGCCGGATGAAGAAAAAATACAGGCACGTCGTGATGCTGAAGTATTACCAGGATATGACTACGGCTGAAATTGCAAAAGTACTCAAAAAACCGGAAGGTACGATTAAAACCTGGCTGCGTGAAGGGCTGAAGCAGCTTCGGAAATATGTGTAGGCTAGGGAGGCGAAATTGCAATGTTGAACAAAGAGCAGCACGCACTTATGAAAGATTCAACGGAGTTGAATGAGAAAGCCAATTCCCTCCCAGAGACGAAGCTTTCCACTGCAGTACGGGGAGGAATGGAACGGGGGAGGAAACGCGAAATGCGTCGCACGTATTCTTACGGACTGGGAGCGATGGCAGTAATGACTGCCGCCGTGCTTCTCATGTTCACGGTGAACGGATCTCCCTTCATGGAGAAGCAAGACCATCAGGTCCAAACATCCAGCATCAGCAGCGTCAATGATCTGGAATCATTTCCAACTGAACTCATATTTCCAACTGAACTCATGAAGGACAGCTCCCTGAGGAGCGCAATCGAGCGAGGTCTAGTAAAACCAATCAATCAGGTGATGGAGAAAAAAGGATATCGCGTGCAGATACTAGGCACTATTTCTGATGGCCGAAAATCATATGTTCTTTTCAACGTCATCAATAATAGTGATAAAGAGATCATCGTACGAGATTTCACGCTTGTTTATGGAGGTTACGAAACTCCATCAATTGGAGCCATGATAGCCAACATGAGCGGCAGTGGACAAATTCCTGCAGGACAGAATTCTTATTATGTTTATTCCACGAATCTTTTGCCAACGGATCCATACACGAATGAGGCAAGTATTCATATTACCTTATCCGATACTTCAGAAAAGGCATTAAACTCTAGTAGTAAGAAGTACGTGACCAGCATGGATGTCTCTTTGGCTCTCGATCCCAATATGTTCGAAGACAAAGAACGTGCTTATTACCCGGACCGCACATTGACAGTAGATGGACAAAAAATTCACGTCCGTCAATTGCTGTTTACGCCTCTGAACACCTATGTAGATTTGGAATATGACCAAGCCAATGGAAAACAGATTTTTAAATTGCTTAATCCGGTCCTGATCGGGAAACACGGGGATCACACCGAGAAGCTATACTACCCTCAAGAGATTTTAAAGGATAACACCAAAGTTACGCTGGTTTATAAGAACAGCCAACTGGATCAATTGGATACGACCTCATTCAAGACGTTTGGTATTGCGGCTGCGAAAAAGGATGAGATGAAAATTGTCATTGATCTGAAGAAGAAACAAATCCTCGATGCACCGGACGATCGCCTGCAATTGCTCCCCTCCGATCAGGAAGCGGGTGCAGGCGAAGTGTATTTTCAGCGCAAACTCGAAGAAGCTCAAGCGGCGGAAAGCTTCGGGATGTGGCTGGAGGACAGCTTCACCGATGCCGCAGGGGATAAACATGGGAGGTTATCGTCTGAAAACAGCAGTCACAGCGGACTCATGAAATCGGTTAAAGACGATACCATAGAAGATAATACGACCTTTAATTTTGGGGAGGATGCGCTTGAGTACCCGCAGCCGCTTACGATAGGGGTCAAACAATACTGGATTCCGATTATGGACAGTCAGACTGTAGATTTGTTAATGAAATAACATAATGATCTCGTTGTCCTAGGGATCATTAATATCCCCTCATGGCAGACAGTGAAAAAGAGATCATGATTACCGTGAACTCTGCATTGTTGGCCGGAGGGGATATTTGTTATGCCAGCTAGCTAGCGACAAGTCAATCACTTAGTGAAAAATCGAGAACTCCTGCAAAATAGAAAATACCCTGGCCTGCAAGGTACATAGCAATATATTCGTCTGTAAGTTTACAGCTTGTTTTCTTCGGTAATAATGTGGGAATAGCATCTGTGAGAGGAAGGATGTTCCCATGCGGTATCGAAGAAGAAGCGGCCATTCCATCAAAAACAACACCAAAGGTACCCTACCGGCTAATACATCGACAAAAGATCCCGATGCTTTAAGACCGGATATAAAAAGCAATCTAAACCATATCAGAGCAGCCCTCGGTAACAGTACCGATATCGTGATCAGGGAAATTCCGCTAGATGAAGAGGAGAAACACTATATCGCTATCCTCTATACGGACGGCTTGGCCGACCAAAAGATCATTTCGGAATCCATCATGATGGTCGTAGCTGACACTGCTAAATCCCTGGTGAGGGAAGATACGGAACATCCGAAGCCTTTCGATGGGCAAAAGATATTAGAAAATATTTCCTTTATCAATAATGAGATTCAGTCCATTTATGATTATAAAAAGTTGTTCCATTCCTTATTGTCGGGAGACACCATTTTTCTGGTAGATGGATTGGATCGAGGCATCGCCGCAGGTACACGTGGATGGAAGGACCGCGGGGTTATGGAAACGTCGGCGGAAAATGTCGTCCGCGGTCCGCGCGAATCCTTTACGGAGTCGCTGCGAACGAATACGGCTTTGATTCGTCGAAAGATCAAGGATCCTCATCTCTGGATGGAAACGAAGCAGATCGGCCGAATTACGCAAACGGACGTCGCCATGATGTACATCGATGGCATTGCCAACGAGAAAATCGTCGGGGAAGTCCGAACCCGGCTTGAACGAATCGATGTGGACAGCATCTTGGAGAGCGGATATATCGAGGAATTGGTGCAGGATAAGACCTTGACTCCATTTCCCACGATTTATAATACCGAACGTCCCGATGTGGTCGCGGCCGAGCTGCTTGAAGGCAAAATCGCTATTATCGTGGATGGCACCCCATTTGTTCTGATTGTTCCGGCCCTATTTGTTTCTTTCTTGCATGCTGCGGAAGATTACTATCAGCGCGCGGATATCAGTTCATTTCTGCGGATGCTGCGCTACCTGAGCATATTCATTTCGTTGCTTGGGCCTTCCCTCTATGTAGCCATCACCACCTTTCATCACGAAATGCTGCCGACCCGGCTCCTGTTCGGGCTGGCTGGACAACGTGAGCAAATCCCGTTTCCCGCCTTCGTCGAGGCCGTCCTCATGGAGGTCACCTTCGAGATTCTGCGGGAAGCAGGCGTGCGGCTGCCCAAAAATATCGGGTCCGCTATTTCCATCGTAGGAACACTGGTCATTGGGCAAGCCGCCGTCGAAGCGGGGATCATTTCTCCAGCCATGGTCATCGTGGTTGCGATAACGGCCATTTCCAGCTTTGTCGTTCCATCTTTCAATATGTCCATTGCTTTTCGGATGCTCCGATTTCCGTTAATGGCGCTTGCCGGATCATTTGGCCTGTTCGGCATCCTTGTCGGGATTATCGCTCTTATTCTGCATTTGTGCAGCCTCCGCTCGTTCGGAATCCCGTATATGTCGCCTTTCGCGCCGTTAATTCCGGAAGGGCAAAAAGATACGATATTGCGGCTGCCACATTGGATGCTGATGAACCGTCCCCGACTAATCAATCAGAATAACGAAAAGCGCAGAACAAGAACACCTCCCCAAAAATCGCGGGAATAGATGAATGCAGACCAGCGGGAAAGCGAGTGAACATTGGATGAAACGGATATTGGCGTTGCTTCTCCTACATATCGTCATCACTCTTCTTTTAAGCGGTTGCTGGAACCGCAGAGAATTGAACGAATTGGCCATAGCGGTAGCCGCAGGGGTTGATTGGGTGGACGGCCGCTACCGTTTATCGGTCCAAGTCGCTATTCCCGGGCAGATTACCGCCAAAAGAAGCGGAAGTCCCCAAGCGCCAGCTACACTTTTTACGGCTGAAGGCGATACCATATTTGAGGCTGCCCGGAGAATGACTCAGATTAGCCCGCGAAAAATTTATTTTTCCCATTTACGGATGTTTCTGATGGATGAGGCGATGGCAAGGGAAGGGATAGCCAAAGTTCTTGACTTGTTATCCAGGGATCACGAATTCAGAACCGATTTCTACCTGGTTGTTACCAAAGGAGCAACGGCGGAGGAAACTTTGAAAATCATGACGTCCATGGAAACGATTCCTGCCAATAAACTTTACGATTCCCTGCAAATCTCCGAGAAGGTTTGGTCACCCAGTATGGCTGTGACACTGGATCAATTGATCAACGACATTACCAGCAGCGGAAAACACCCCGTTCTTGCAGGACTGGTGATAACAGGGAATCGGGATATCGGTAAAACGAAGAAAAACGTAGAAAACATTTATACACCAAGCCAATTGAAATATTCGGGGCTTGCCGTTTTCAAATTTGACAAGCTGATTGGCTGGTTAAGCGAGAAGGAAAGCAGAGGTTATCGACTCATAAGGGGGCACGTGAAAAGCTCTGTAGCTTTTGTTCCCTGCCGGAATGACGGAAAGGTTATCATGGAGACGCTGCGGACCGATTCCAAGTTGAAGGGAAGAATCGTCCAATCTCGACCAGAAATGGATATCAAGATTCGTATGGAAGGAAACATTGGCGCTGTGGAGTGCAGCGGCTTGGATCTGTCGCAACCTGCGACCGTGAGGGATCTCGAAGTCGAAATGGAAGAAAGAATAACCCAAAGCTTGGAGTCTGTTATCAACAAAGTGCAAACGGAGTATAAAGTTGACATATTCGGCTTCGGGGAGGCACTTCGGCGTTCGCACCCAAAGGCATGGAAAGAGATGCAGGAAGAGTGGAATGACCGATATTTCCCGAACCTCGATACCCATATCCATGTGGATTACAAAATCCGGCGAACCGGCACAACCAATGATTCTTTTCTAAATGATCTTAAGGAATGAGGCGAATTCATGCTGAGTATCGCGATGATTGCCGTTTCAGCCACCATCTTAACCTGGCTGGAGCTGCCGAGGATGCTCCGGGAAAAAGAAATTAGGGAAATCTGGGGGTTTACGGCATTCATGATCGTTGGTATTGGAATTAGCGTGGCCCAAACGGTCATGAACGATATTCCAACTCCTCTGGTTATGTTAACGATCGTATTCAAGCCGCTCAGTGATTGGCTCTCTGCCATCGGTTTGATCCAATAAGAAAAGGAGCGGGAAAGATGCCCGTAGTAAAAATTTCATTGCGCCAGGTCAGCATTTTAACCGCCATGTATACGATCGGAAGCGCTATTCTTATCGTTCCTTCGGGTATTGCTAACATTGCTAAGCAAGATGCTTGGATTGCCGCTTTGGTTGGGATCGGTCTCGGATTCATCATCTTGGCGGTGCAGTTGCAATTGTCCAAAAAGTATCCGGAAACGAATTTAATGCAATTGTCCGAGAAACTTTTAGGAAAATGGATCGGCAAAACGGTAAACTTTCTGTTTTTACTTACATTGCTCCTAAGTGGTCCAGCTTCGGTGTTACACGAAATTAGCGACTTCATGACCATCCAAATGCTGCCTGAAACCCCGGTTCAGGCGATCATTTTCCTCTACGGGGCCCTTGTTGTCCTGGGGGTGCGTTTGGGGCTCGAAGTGCTGGCCAGATCAGCGGAGATGCTGTTTCCATGGTTTCTTCTTCTGTTTCTGTCCATGAGCATTTTATTATTGTCGGAGATTAAATGGGAGAATGCTTTTCCCATTTTCGAATCGGGGGCCAACCACATCTTCCCGGCCGCAATCTCTTTTGTTAGCACTGCGTTTCTGCCGCACATCGTTTTGATGATCATCTACCCGGGGGCCGTCAACCGCCCGGCGGAGGCATACAAAGCCGTATATATCGGAAGCCTATTCGGCGCGGGGGTGCTTTTTACGATTATTGGATTAGCGATTTTGGTATTGGGTCCGGACATCACGGCAAGAAGTATGTATCCCAGTTATATGCTGGCCAAAAAAATCAATATCGGCAATTTTCTTCAGCGTATTGAAGCGGTCATGGCGGTGATGTGGTTTATCACTTTATTTTTTCGTATCTCCTTGTATTTTTACGCCATTTCGATCGGCGTCAGCCAGATATTTAATATCAAAAATTATCAGCCGCTTGTCGTGCCGCTAGGCTGGATACTTGCCGCGGTTTCCGTCTTCATATATCCCAATGTTCCATACAAGATGGTGTGGGACACCAAGACTTGGATTCCGTATACGATCACCATCGGATTTATATTTCCATTGGTGTTGTTCGGGATGCACGGACTCCGTAAATTGCGGTCCAAAAAAACAAAAAAGTCCTCGAAATCCGGCTGAACGGTTGGAGGGCAAAGTGGGTTGTTTGATAATCCAATGTAACGGCTATTGTGCTTTATGCCAAATCCTTAGGCTTATCACCGATCAGGCCCAACAAAAACATTTGAGAATAACCGTAACCTTTATAAGTCTTGGATAAACACGAAGGAATCGTAAGATCCAGATCCATATAGGTAGTCAAGATTAATTGAGTGAACTCCTTCTGGTTCGTCAAAGAATACTCCTGCAATTGTTTGGCGAATTCCTTGCTGACATGTTCTCTTCCTCCAAGTGCCTGCTGTAATTGGTAACCTGCCAAGTATAACGCAGCAGCTGTATCTTCATCTGTTCCTCGATGCTCCGCTACATAATTGCCGATCCAATCGCGAACAAGAGAAGAAGGGTCTGTGTTATTGTCCTTCGCAATCTCTTGAAAGCTCTCCTTGAGGTCTTTGGACAGACGGACGTGCAGATTTGTATCCATTGGCTTAAAGCCTCCTTAACGTAGTAGATCTATTGTACCTAAATCGTTAACACAATGTCAACACATGATATACACAACACAAACAAGATAGCCGAGTGGATATCTCACAACCTATCAAGATCTGATGCCGATTGAAACCCCACGCACCTTGCAATCGTATATGATACATTGTCACCTCTGACATCGTTAACAGGGAGAGGAGATAAACCCGTGGCCAAGCAACGTAAAAATAAACCCAGTCGTACAGGTATGCATACATATAAGCAGAATGCGAGAAAGCACCGCAAACGATCCGAAGACACCTGCTTCGATCGGTTCTGGTTTCGGATTGTGGAAGCGGTCGGATGGATCATCCTGCTCGGATCATTTCTAATGTATTGGGATTCCGCCCGGCTCACGGCCATTATATTCAAAGCTCAGCCGGTCCATCAATTGACATCCGAAACGACTGGCTATGTACGGCTCGAAGGTCAGGCAGGAGGAGAAGCGGTATACACGGATGAGGGCAAGCTTCAGGATCGTTACTCTCTGCTCCAGAAAGAGCCGTTCCGCTGGGAATGCGGCAAAGGTGGTTGCGAATACAAGCTGGATGATAACGGAAGCCACCGATTATGGGGAGGTTCAGAGTTAAACGGAGTAACGGTTCAGGCGGAACGGTTCAGGTTCTACACGGACTGGCTTTCGCTGAATTTCGCAACGGTTGAACCAAAACAATTATCCCTGATTTACCAAGGAAATTCATCGCGTCCGCTGTTGATGGAAAGTCCCAAAGGCACGGCTTACGGTTATTATGCTGTCTCCCCCGGAGATTGGGTGACGGTAATTGGCCGGGCTAACAAAGGCCAGCTGGAAGCCTTCACCTTACCGGGGGACGATACGAAGCAGCCTGTCCTGCTGATCGGTACGAGTGTTGAGCAGATGCTGTCGGAAGAGAAGGGAGTCCAGACCGTGTATTTGATCATTTCTTGTATCGTCGCATTGATGCTGCTCCCTAAAATGATCGGAAGAACCAGGCGAATCACTCAATGGATAAAGGCTAGAAGAACGAGATAGTATGAGCTGCAAACGGATTTGACATGAAAAAAAACGAGGAGTACAATGAATTTGCAGTTGCTTGAACAATTGTTCAAAACGAACGTTCAAAATTTAGGATCAACTTATCGGATAATTGGAATAGCAAATACATGTAGACAGGAATGGATATCGAATGGTAAAGGAAGAACAGGTACAGAATCAGGAAAAGGACGTAAAGCAGAAGATTTTGGAGGCAGCAAAGAAGCTTTTTGCCGGAAAAGGGTTTGAAGGCACCAGCGTCAGGCAAATTTGTGACGAAGCAGGTGTCGCATTAGCGCTTGTATCCTACCATTTCGGAGGAAAGGACAAACTGCTCTATGTTTTGTTCGAACCGCTTAATGATCATTTTGCGGAGCTGTCCTTTAACTTGGAAGAACCGGTCGAGGCGCTTGAAACGTTTATCCGTGGTTTTGTTACATACCGTTACGATAACGAAGAGCTGATTCATATCCTGCAACAGGAAATGATGATGCAAAGTCCCCGGCTCAAGATGCTTTCGAATGCCTATTATCCTTCTTGGGTACATCTAAGAGCCATACTGGAAGCAGGCAAGAGCCAAGGCGTGCTTCAGTTCGAATCGATTGTGCACGCCGTCCATTTTGTGATGGGGGTCGTAATCTTTTCCAGACAGAACCCGTTCCTCGAGCCGGTGTTCAGCGATTTGCCCCCTACAGAGGACAATGCCACGCAGGCAGCTGAGCATATTATTCGCCTTGTCTTGAACGGTTTGCATTCATCGTGAACAGCAAAGGGGATAACATCATGAGAGCAGCGAAAATATACGGAACTAAAGACATAAGGGTTGAAGAGACTGCCATTCCTCTTCTTGAAGCGGGAAAGGTACTCGTCAAAGTGGATTATGCAGGTATATGCGGAAGCGACATGCATGAATATTTAGCGGGGACATTTCCGATCCGTACGCAGCCGGTCCTCGGACATGAATTCTCCGGTACGGTCGTTGAAGTTGGAGAAGGCGTAACCACCGTGGAGCCCGGTGACCAGGTGGCCGTTGAACCACTCATAGCTTGCGGCCACTGCTCCAATTGCCGAAGAGGCATGGCGAACCTGTGTTCGAAGAGTGGCGGTTACGGTTATTCCATTTCTGGCGGATTTGCGGAATACGCCGTTGTCAGAGAGGAAAATGCGTTCAAGCTTCCAGTAGGAATGGACGTCAAGCTTGGAGCACTCGTCGAGCCTACGGCCGTAGCGGTGCATGCTGTACGGCAAAGTACGCTGCGCCTTGGTGATACGGCAGCTGTCTTTGGTGCTGGTCCCATCGGTCTTTTGCTTCTGCAAGCGGTGAAAGCGGCGGGTGCAAGCGAAATATTCGTCGTGGAAGTTTCCGATGACCGCCGGGAGAAGGCGCTGGAGCTAGGTGCAACCCACGTGCTTAACCCGGTTGAAGTCGATGCAGTCGCACGAATCAAGGAACTGACGGATGGAGGAGTGGACGTTGCCTTTGATGCGGCGGGTGTGCAGGCCACATTCTTGAGCGGCGTAAGTGCGGTGAGAAAAGGCGGGGAATTCAAGGTTGTGAGCTTATGGGAACAGCCGGTCACCTTCAGTCCGAACAGCTTTGTAAAGACCGAAGCCAAAATTACCGGTTCTTACGCTTACGTAAACTTGTTCCCCGAGGTGATTCGATTGCTCGCCGGAGGTATCATTGACGGAAACAAGGTCATCACAAGCCTCACACCGCTCGGCGATATAGTCGAGAAAGGATTTGAAACCCTGGCTAATCATCGAAAACAATGCAAAATTTTAGTTGATATGCACTTATCCTAATGAATCAGCCCTACCAAGATTGTTCTTTGGTAGGGCTTTTCTGTGATGAGATTATTGCAAATCAGAGTATGATTGGACCTTACGCCGAATTTAATGAAAATTAGATATATAATCCAATCAGCCTTCATCAAAGGCGTTTTTATATATGACGGATTGTCAAGCTAAGTGCGACAGAGCATCCATAAAAGATTCGTGAGCAGATTTCCAGCCAAGACATTTCCTAGGTCGGTGGTTGATAAGGTAGACGGCATGTGCCAAATCCTTGTCAGTGACCTCAGCAAAATCCTTACCTTTAGGGAAAAATTCCCGAAGAAGTCCATTGCCGTTTTCGTTGGAACCTCGCTGCCAGGAAGAATAGGGATCAGCAAAGT
>NZ_JAGGRD010000084.1:0-21955 GCF_018613005.1 Paenibacillus sp. ISL-20 | reverse complement strand
GCCGCGTGCCGCGCGGCGGCCGCACGTTCCGTGTGCGGCCAGCGCGCTGGGGGCGCCGCGGCTTTGCCGCGCGGCGCCCGGCCGCCGGAAGGCGGCGGGTCCGGGTGCACCCCGCCGTCTGGGCGGTGGCGGTGCTGCTGGCCTTGGCGCTGGCGCTGCCTCTGCTGGTGGTTGCCCCCGGCAACAACGCACCAGAGCCGCTGCCGCCCGGGCCGGCCCCGCTGCCTTCCGCCGAGCCGCAGGCGGCGGAAGAGCCCACGGTATCCGTCTATGTAACCAAGACGGATACCGTGGAGGAATTGCCGCTGGAACAATACCTCGTCGGCGTCCTGGCCGCCGAGATGCCGGCCGAGTTCCAACTGGAGGCACTCAAGGCCCAGGCCATCGCGGCACGGACCTATATCGTGCAGCGGCTTGCATCCGGCGACCGCAGCGGCGTGCCGGACGGCAAGGCCGTGGTGACCGATACGGTCAGTCACCAAGCTTATATTGCCCAAGACGAACTTACGATGGAATGGCAGCGGCTGGGGAAGGAAGCAGAGCTGGCGAAGCTCCAGCAAGCGGTGAATGAAACGACAGGAGTGGTGATGACGTATGAGGGTCAACCGATTACGGCTTCTTTTTTCTCCACCAGTAACGGGTATACCGAAAATTCAGAGGATTATTGGAAGAACGAGATTCCCTATCTGCGAAGTGTCGAGAGTCCATGGGATAAACAGATTTCACCCAAGTACAAGACAACAATCACGATGCCCCGTTCGGAATTCATAGGAAAGCTCGGCCTGACGGATGGAGCCGTACCGGTATCGGCAGGCGGGGATGGGGGGGCTTCTTTTTTGAAAGTACTCTCGTATACGCAAGGTCATCGAATTGAGAGCGTACGGGTTGGCGGCAAGAAGTTCACCGGTCGCGAGGTGAGAGAGAAGCTGGGGCTTCGGTCCAGCCAATTCACCCTTCATATGAAAGACGGCGAGATGGAGATAACGACCTACGGCAATGGCCACGGCGTGGGCATGAGCCAGTACGGAGCAGAGGGCATGGCCCGCGAAGGATATAAAGCGAAAGAGATTCTGGAGCACTATTATACGAATATTTCTTTTGACAAAACTTCAAATCTTCTCTCTTCAAAAAAATAATAGTTAGATTACGTATAAAAGAGTTGACCCCGGTAACAATGGTTACTGAGGTGATTGCAAATGAATGAACAGAACAAAAATAGTAAACCCCACGAAGAAACTCCTAAAACTGTGCAAGGAGATTCGACGGTACCGTCATCTTCGTGGAAGAAAGCATTATCCAAACGGTGGGTGTTCCCGGCAGCATACTTAGCAGCAGCGGCAATTATACTAACCCTCGTGTGGGTCTACCAGGACGCCAGCCAAAAAACGCTGAAGCCACAAGGGGAAGAAACAGCCGTATCGGGATCGGTACAAGGTTCAGAGAAACCTGCTGCAACGGAAGGCAATGATGGAGAAGCTGTAGAAGTGACGGCCAATGCTCAATCGATGATCTGGCCGGTAGCCGACGACGTGGCAGTCAGCATCGTCAAGCCTTACTTTGACGAGACAAACCCGGAAACACATCAAGAGGCGATGGTGCAATACAATGACACCTTCACGCCGAATCTGGGAATCGACTTGGCCGCTGCGGATGACACGATGTTTGAAGTTCGTGCCGCACTGACAGGTAAAGTGACCCGGGTCGAGAATCATCCGGTTAACGGCAATGTTGTGGAAATTACGTCGGGTGACACGAAAACCGTGTACCAAAGCTTGAACGAAGTGAAAGTGAAGGAAGGCGCTGAAGTGAAGCAGGGCGATTCCATCGCGACTGCCGGACGCAGTGAGCTTGAGAAGGATCTCGGCAACCACGTGCACTTCGAAGTGTACGAGGGCGGGAAACTGGTCAACCCTGTGAGCGTGCTTCCGCAAAAATAATTTCATTTCTTTGTAGCCATGCGCCCACCGCGCACTTGAAGAGGGCAGGATCTTGTGATCCTGTCTTTTTTTTGTTGCGGGTTTGGACGGCAAGTCCAACCCTTGCTGCGCCTTGCATTGTGGACATTTTAGACTTGTCCGTCACGGGCATGTCCAGAAAATAAATGAGTCCAAGTAAGCTTGTCAGCCCTTGAAACCGCGAATATCCCGTCATGCCCCTCATATAATGTACCAAACTATCCACACAGTAGGGAGGCGGGAGCGTGCACGATTACATCAAGGAGCGGACCATTAAGATCGGACGCTGTATCGTGGAAACGAGGCATACGGTTCGAACTATAGCCAAAGAGTTTGGCGTGTCGAAGAGCACGGTGCATAAGGACTTAACCGAACGTCTGCCGGAGATCAACCCGGACCTGGCGGATCAGGTGAAGCACATTCTCGAATACCACAAATCCATCCGCCATCTGAGAGGCGGAGAAGCTACTAAGATCAAGTACAAAAAAACCGGCAGCAACCGTGAACCGGTGGCCACGGCGAAATCCTGATTTTTTAGGGCTTTGGTCGCTAGATTGGCGTTGAATCCCTCCCCTAAAGTATGATATGTTAAAAGCTGGTATAGGATCGAAATATGGGACCTGTTTTGCCGAACATCATCATCGGTTGCTAGATTATGTCGAAGGATGGTTCGGTACAGAGAACAGACTCTTTTACCATAAAATAACACTTTGGGGGCTTTTCATGATGTTGAGCAAGGATATTGGAATCGATCTCGGAACGGCGAACGTGCTCATTCACGTAAAGGGGAAGGGGGTAGTGTTAGACGAACCTTCCGTTGTCACTATTGAGACCGACGCCAAACGAGTCCTTGCCGTCGGTGAGGAAGCACGGCGCATGATCGGGCGCACTCCCGGCAACATTACGGTGATCCGCCCGCTGAGGGATGGGGTCATCGCCGACTTCGAAATTACGGAAGCAATGCTGAAGTACTTTATTGATCGCGTGGGCGCGCGCAGTTGGCACAGCCGGCCCCGAATCCTCATCTGTGCACCGACGAACATTACTTCGGTGGAGCAGAAGGCGATCCGGGAAGCGGCTGAGCGCAGCGGCGCAAGGGATGTGTTCCTGGAAGAAGAACCGAAGGCAGCGGCAATTGGCGCAGGGATGGATATTTTCCAACCGAGCGGTAACATGGTTGTGGACATCGGGGGCGGCACCACGGATGTGGCCGTCCTGTCCATGGGCGATGTCGTCACCGCTTCTTCGATTAAAATGGCAGGGGACAAGTTCGACGAAGCGATTACAAAGTACGTGAAGCAAAAATATAAATTACTGATCGGGGAACGAACGGCAGAAGATTTGAAGATGGCGATTGGAACGGTTCGTCCAGGTGGTAGACAAGCTGAGATGGATATTCGCGGACGCGATATGGTTTCGGGTCTGCCGTTTACCGTCACGGTGTCTTCAGCCGAAGTGCAGGAAGCTCTGTGGGATCCGGTGTCATCGATCGTACTCGCAGCCAAATCCGTATTGGAGCGGACGCCGCCGGAGCTGTCGGCGGACATTATCGATCGCGGCGTCATATTGACGGGCGGTGGCGCACTGCTTCATGGTTTGGACGAGCTGTTGACGGACGAGCTGCGGGTGCCGGTGCTTGTTGCGGAGGATCCGATGCACTGTGTGGTTAAGGGAACGGGAATTATGCTGGATAATTTGGACAAGGTCGTAAAGAAAAAGTTCTAACCTTCCGATATAGATGATAGGAACGTGATGTTTGATTTTTAATCTGTATCCATACGATGCATCTACATAAGTCTGCAACATACAATGGTCATGCTGACAGCAGCGATTGGAAATACAATCTGTCAGCGCAGCGGCCATTCACGCATCTATTTTGGAAGGGAAGTGCCTTCATTGTTAAGAGGTCTATATACAGCAGCTTCAGGGATGATGACCCAGGAGCAGCGACATAATACGGTGACGCAGAACATTGCCAACGTCAACACGACGGGTTACAAGGCAACGAACAGCGTACAGCGTTCATTCCCCGAAGTGCTTGTCTCCATGATCGGCGGCAATGATTCGGCGAATGCGGGACGGAAGCTGGGCAAGTTCAACACCGGTGTTTACGCTGAGGAGAGCATATCCCTTTATACCGAAGGTGCGCTCCGGGAAACGGGCAAGACAACAGACTTTGCGCTGGTGTCCTCTTTTACGGTACAGAATCCAGCAACGGGCCAAGCTTATCCGTTTGATGCTTCCGGCAGATACGTCGATGAGAACGGTGAGGTGATCTACCGGCCGGAAGGGTTTTTCACCGTTCAGAATGAGAGCGGGGATATCCGCTACACCCGTAACGGCAGCTTCCGGGTTAGCCCTGAAGGTAACCTATTGAGCCAAAGCGGCTATCAGGTTCTGGATAACAATAACAGACCGATTGTATTGACAGGTCCGGCGAGTGACTTTACAGTGAATGAGCAAGGAGAAATCATGGACGCAGCTGGCAGAGGGACAGGTATCATCCTTGGAGTCAGCATCGTGAGCCAACCTCATGGACTGATTCGCGAAGGGCATGGCGTGTTCCGTATGGCCGATCCGGACGGTGAAGTGCGTTTTATGGCGACGGCCGATAACGGAGTGGTCCGTCAGGGATTTATTGAGGGGTCCAACGTGGATCCCACGCAATCGATGGTGGAATTGACAGCTGCGCTGCGCGCGTATGAAACGAACCAAAAAATCGTTCAGTATTACGACAGAACGCTGGAGAAGGCGGTCAATGAGATCGGCCGCGTCTAAGCTGTGTCTGTAAGTAGCAGCACGCTGCTGTATGAAAATGTGAGCCCACGGGAGGTAAGTGATGAACAACTCGATGATTAGCGCCATGGTGTCGATGAATGCCCTCCAGCAGCGATTGGATGTCATTGCGGACAATATAGCAAATGTCAATACGGCTGGTTATAAGAAAAAGGAGGGATCCTTTGAAGATGTGCTGACGCAGGTTCAGCGACATCACAAGGATTTCGACCGGACGGGCCGTGCGACACCGCTTGGCTATACACTCGGGTATGGCATGAAACTATCTTCCGTTGTGCAGAACATGGAGCAGGGAGCCATGAAGGAAACCGGAAATCCGCTCGATCTGATGATTGATGGACAAGCCATGTTTGCCGTTCAGGGAGATGGCGCGATTGGATATACCCGCGAAGGCGGATTCCATGTATCTCCGGATGCCCGTAACCCTAACAACCTACTCTTGGTCAATTCACAAGGCTATCCTGTACTTGACGTGAACAATAAGCCAATCTCACTTCCGGCCAAAGGGAAAGTTGCCATTAACGAGAAAGGGCAGATTATCGTGGAGACCCCCACGGGACGTACGGCTCCTTATGCAACCTTGAAGCTGGTCGAGCTTGAGCGTCCGGAGGGCTTGGTCGCTGTCGGCGATAATCTGTTCGTTGTAGGAAACGGTTTGGCGGAAGGCGATGTGTTCGATTTGACACCGGCGGCTCCAGGCGAGCCTCTTAAATCGAAGGTACTGTCCGGATTTATGGAACAATCGAATGTCAATTTGACCGACGAGATGACCAAAATGATGGAAGTTCAGCGGGCCTACCAGTTGACGGCACGTGCGCTTAGTTCAAGCGATACCATGATGAACCTTGCCAACACAATGCGAGGGTAGGTGGGCATCATGAGTGAATCAAACGCCAAAAAAGGTCCCAAGACATCCGGATGGAAAATCGCTGTCCGTATCATGATTCCTGTATTGCTCGTATTGGCATTATTCGGAGGCATGGTCTTCGGATATGTTGTCCTTGGCGATCAGGAGCTCAGTGAAGTGTTTGAATGGGGCACATGGAAGCATGTTTTTGATTTAATTTTCGCACCGTGACGAGAGGTCAGTGTGAACACCATGTCTTGAGATAAGATGCCAAACTCCCTTTAAGGGAGTTTTCTTTTTTTTGGGTTAAACGGTATAATGGGATGGGACTTGCGTATTAACTTTGTCATTTCATGACAATGGACGGATGTATGTAAAAGGGCCCTCTCCTCGTACACAAGTGTCCGATTGGAGAAAGCCCCTTATCTAAAACCTTCACTTCTGCAGCGGTGAAGGATATCCATCATTTTTTCCGCAGATCCTTCTTTTTATGCATATGATCTGAAATTTGTTAAGAAAACCTCAAGAGCAAGCATGATACAACCGCAAATAATACCTCCCGCGGCTTGAGAAAGCGGCACAGCGGCAGCAGATGGAACGAACACCCCTTTTCAGACGCTATGCTTGGCGGGTACGTACATAAGGAGGATTTTAATACTATGTTGAACATCAAACAGATTCAAGAAATTATTCCCCATCGCCCCCCATTTTTGCTGGTCGATAAGATTGTGGAGATTGAGGACGGCAAACGAGCGGTCGGCATTAAGAACGTGACGATCAATGAACCTTTTTTTGTCGGGCATTTCCCTGAATATGCTGTTATGCCGGGAGTCCTGATTGTAGAAGCATTGGCGCAAGTCGGCGCTGTAGCGATTCTCAATGTAGAGAGCAACCGGGGAAAGCTTGGCTTTTTGGCGGGCATTGACGGTTTCCGTTTCCGTGGGCAAGTGGTACCGGGAGATACGCTGCGGCTGGAAGTCGAGATCATTCGCTTGAAGGGCATGATTGGTAAAGGGAAAGCAACCGCGACGGTGGATGGACGTGTAGTTGCCGAGGGAGAGATTATGTTTGCTCTCGCGGATAAGGAGTAATTTTCAGACTATTCTTGTTTGGATGAGGAAGGGAGACTTTTTTTCATGTCAGAGATGAGTCAGAGAACAATCGATACGCTGCAACGTTGGTTGAATGATCCTTATGTAGATGAGGAGACGAAACAGGAACTGCGTTCACTCGAGCACGACACCAAAGAGCTGGAGGAACGGTTTTATCGTGATCTGGAATTTGGAACGGGTGGTCTGCGCGGGGTTATTGGTGCAGGCAGCAACCGGATTAATAAATATACGGTAGGTCGCGCAACACAAGGCTTTGCCCAATATATTCTGGAGGCCCATGGCACCGCGGAGGGCAAGCCTTCTGTTGTCATTGCCCATGATTCCCGGCATTACTCACCGGAATTTGCGTTAGAGGCTGCTTTGGTTCTGGCCGGAAACGGGATTGTAGCGAAGCTGTATCCTTCCTTGCGTTCAACGCCGCAATTGTCATTCAGCGTGCGTCACTTGGGTGCTACCGGAGGGATTGTTATCACGGCAAGCCATAATCCGCCGGAATACAACGGTTATAAGGTGTACAACCGTGAAGGCGGCCAGTTGGTACCGCACGAAGCAGAGAACGTAATTGCCCGGATACAGGAGGTCGATTCTTTCTCCGCGGTCAAGAGGCTGTCTCAAGCTGATGCAGAGGCTCAAGGCCTGCTGGTTTGGCTGGGCGAAGCGGAGGACCAGGCTTTTGTGGATACGGTGACGAATGTCAGTGTGAATCGGGAACTTATCGCATCCAAGCTTGGCGAGGATTTCAAAATCGTATTTACGCCGCTGCATGGAACAGGACAACAACCCGTAGAGCGCGTGCTTCGCAACATCGGCTTTAAGCATATTCATGTCGTTGTGGAGCAAGCAGAGCCGGATGGAAACTTCTCCACCGTCAAATCTCCAAATCCGGAGGAGCGGGAAGCTTTCACACTGGCGATGAAGCTTGGTGAGGAAGTGGGAGCAGACATTTTGATCGGGACAGATCCCGATGCGGATCGCATGGGGGCTGTCGTGAAGAACAGCCAGGGCGAATACGTCGTACTGACAGGCAATCAATCCGGCGCAATTATGATCCACTATTTGCTGGGTCAATTGAAGGAAGCGGGTAAGCTGCCCGACAATGGTGCTGTTATAAAGACGATCGTAACAAGTGAGATGGGGGCGGCGATTGCCGAGCATTATGATGCCACCGTCTTGAATACATTGACGGGCTTCAAATACATTGGTGAGAAAATGACCCAGTTCGAGGAGTCCGGAAGTCATACGTATCTGTTTGGTTATGAGGAGAGTTACGGCTATTTGGCAGGCAATTATGCCCGTGACAAGGATGCAGTATTGGCTTCGATGCTGATATGCGAAGCAGCAGCCTATTACAAAGGACATGGCAAGACGCTGTACGATGTGCTTCAGGAGCTGTATGAGCAGTTCGGTTATTTCCTCGAGACACTGGAATCCCGGACGCTCAAGGGTAAGGATGGCGTCGCCCAGATTCAAGCGAAGATGTCTGATTGGCGCGACAATCCGCCCGGGGATGTCGGAGGCGTGTCGGTTAAGCAGGTGCTTGATTATGCGGAAGGCCTGGACGGATTGCCGAAGGAAAATGTGTTGAAGTATTTGCTTGAAGACGGATCTTGGTTCTGCCTGAGACCTTCGGGTACCGAGCCGAAGATCAAAGTCTATTTTGCCGTACGCGGCGAATCCCTCGCCGATGCGAAGCGCAAAATTCAATCGCTCTCGGATCAAGTCATGGCCCGGGTAGACGCTTAAACATAGATACATTTAATGAGAGAAGAGAACGAAGGGAATTTACGATGGTTGTTGCAAGGCCAAAAAGGGCTGTTGCCCTCCATCGTAAATTTCCATAGGTTCGATGAGGAGGTACTTTCGTGGTTCAGAATTGGAAACGCTGGAACACAGCAGCCCGCAAGTGGCTGTGGATTCTGGTTGTTCTTGGCGTTGCAGCGGCACTGCCGGTAGGTTATGACCGACTGCAAACAGAATCAACATCAAAGAATGTAGAGTTGGTGTTTGATTATCGGGATTTGTTGGATGTCGCGGTGTATCAATCCAAGCCGGAGGATTTTGTATCCGAGCAGCTGGATCGCCTTAAAGAAGCTGGCGTAATTAGTATGGCACTCTATGAAAGCACGCTGGACGAGCTGGTGAAATCGCGGCGAATATCGGTATATGACGGGCAGCAGGTCGCCGATCTGACAGGTACGACGGTCTCCCCGAACGAGAATTTTACGTATGTTTCATTCCTGAACGAGGAAAGCGCGACTTTAATTAAACCCATTATCGAAGAAACCTACACGAGGTTGGGCATTCCGGTAAGATCTTGGCAGTTCGAGCGTGGAGTGGATGGATTGGTGCTGGAAACTCCGCGTTCCAATGCGGTCATTAAACCGTTGTCTCCAGACCCGATTACCATTGGCATGCTGCGAGAGAAGGGCTTTAACATTGTGCCGCGTCTGTCGGACAGTCTTCCGTATGACCAGGCCTATATGGAGAAGCTGATGTCGTACTTCGCGGAAAACGGCGTAAAACGAATTTTGTTTGAAGGTGATTCCGCCAAAGGCTTCAACGATAATGCAGACATGAAAAGCTTGGATTCCTTTGGTGAGCTTTTGAACCAACATGGTATCGGCCTCGTGGCGATTGAGAATATTAAGCGTCCGCAAAAAGGATTTACGAAGCTTGCCTATTTAACAGATTACAATGTAACCCGTATTTATTCCCTGAGCGAGCGGGATGCTAATCTGGAACCTGAGGTTATTGGGGAACGTTTTGCTCTGGCTTCCAAAGACCGTAACATTCGTATGTTCTATTTAAACGCCGAGCCGAGCCGGGATATGACCAAAGCGTCCGTTACCCACCCGCTGGATAATCTGATCGACAGTTTGACCGGAGCGGGTCAGGCCATTAAGCAGATGGAGGATAATGGTTTCACTATGGGTCCTGCAGAGCCGTTTAAGGTAACAGACTCTTCCTTGCAGCGTTACTTCAAGCTTGGGGCTGTCGTCGGAGCCGTAGCTCTGATTTCGCTCATGATTTCCTATTACATTCCGTTCCTTACGATTGCCGCTTTCCTGATCGGGCTTTTGGGCAGTGCGGGATTGTATGTTCTGAAACCGACATTGCTTGAGCAGGCCTTGGCTTTATTTGCCGCGATCAGTGCTCCAACGGTTTCCGTCATTCTGGCCATTCGCAAAGTCAATGAAACGCAGCAGAGCATACCGGACATGAGTTCTGGCAGAAGAGTGACCCATTCGATCGTATTATTGATAAAGACCACGATCTTATCGCTCGCAGCTGTACCGATCGTTGTCGCATTATTGAACAATGTGACCTACATGCTCGTTCTGGACCAGTTTCGCGGCGTGAATTTGCTGGCTGCGGCACCGATTGGGCTCATTGCAATCTACGTGGTTCTGTACCGCGGTGGATCGCCTTATAGATCGATTCTGAAATTGCTTAAAGCGCCGATCTCACTGACATGGGTCATCGCAGCCGGCATTGTGGCTATCGTCGGTTGGTATTATCTCACCCGTACAGGTAATGCAGGCTCTGTGTCCTCGATCGAAATGACATTCCGTACATTCTTGGAAAATACGTTTGGCGTACGTCCGCGTAACAAGGAGTTCTTGCTTGCCCATCCAATGATGGTGCTTGGCGTCTTCCTGTCATTTAAATACCGTCATGCCGTTTATCTGCTCATTATCGGTGTGATGGGGCAGCTGTCGATGGTCGGAACATTCACGCATATTCACACGCCACTCTATATTTCGGCCATTCGCGTTGTACTGGGTCTTGGACTCGGCTTGATTATCGGATTGATCGCGATATTGGTATGGCAAGTGGCAGAAAGGATCTGGAAACGATGGTCTCCACTTCTAAAACAATAGTCATTTCCGGATACTACGGATTCAAAAATAGCGGTGACGAAGCGGTCCTGAAATCCATCCTGACCGCACTGGAGCAGGAAGGAAAGGCGGCGGGGGTTGATATCAACCCCGTTGTACTTTCCATTGATCCCGAATGGACCTCAGCGGTTTATGGGGTAAAGTCCGTACACCGGATGAGGCTGGGAGAAGTTCGACAGGCAATCAAGGACAGTGACGGCTTGATCAGCGGTGGAGGAAGCTTGCTGCAGGATGCCACCAGCCCGAAAACGATCCCGTATTACCTGGGCGTTCTCAAAATCGCGCAGTGGCTTGGTAAACCGACGTTTATTTATGCACAGGGCGTAGGTCCGGTTAACCGTAAGCTGTTTTATCCGATGATTCGCTCGATCTTCCGTAAATGCACCTACATCTCGGTGCGTGACATGCAGTCAGGCGAACTGCTTCAGTCCATGGGAATATCAGGGGAAGCCATTCACGTCGTGCCGGATCCGGTGATGGGCTTGCCGCTGCCAGAAGGCGGAGGTGTTCATATTGATTCCAACCCAGGATCGGCGCTTGACGAGAACGGTGTTGCATCAGTTTCTTCTATAGAAGAACATCGTGAATCACCCGAAGAACCATTAGCGAAGCTCTCGCTATCAAATCGCGTGATGGATGGGGAAGGTTCTCTGCCGGTTATCGGTATATCGGTTCGATATTGGCATCCGGAACGCAAAGAGCTGAAGGCTATTGCGGAAGGTTTAAAGGGATTAGCCGCACAGCGTCCGGTACATCTTCGTTTTCTCCCTTTTTATCAGCCGGAAGATCTTGAGGCTTCGCAGTTTATTGCTAGTGGCATTGGCGATATTTCCAAGAATGGTTCGAAAATCAGTTTCTATCGTGATGAGAAGCAGCCTCAGGACATGCTGCGAGAGGTTAGCCGTTGTGATATGATATTGGGCATGCGTCTGCATAGCCTGATCTATGCCGCGAATCAGCGTGTGCCGTTGCTCGGAATTTCCTATGATCCGAAAATCAATCACTTTTTGAAGCGACTTGACAGCGAGCCTGTGGGAAGCAGTGAATCCCTTGACGCAGATACGTTAAAGGATCAGATGCTGAAGCTGCTGGACGATGCAACGGCATGGAAAGTGGAGCACGGCGAGCAGATTACCGTATTGAAACAAGAGGCTGCTCTGCCTGCACGCCACATTGCCCAATATTTACGCCATAGAGGATGATAAACATGAAACAGACCTATCCATTTCCTACCGTATCGGTGTTCGAGATTCCTTTTTCCAAGCTCAGTATGAAAGATACGGTGAAATTCCTGACAGAAGCAGTGCAGTCGAGGCAGCCCCACCATGTCATAACAGCAAATCCGATCATGGTGATGACGGCCGTGAACCATCCGGAATATAAACAGATGATGCAAAGTGCCGAAATCATCGTTCCGGATGGCACGGGGATCGTCTGGGCTGCCAGTGTGGGTGGCGAACCGCTAGAGGGGCGCGTAACCGGCTTTGAGCTGTTACATGAATTGTTGAAGGCCGGGGAAACCTATAGATGGAAGTTCTTTCTGCTGGGGACAACCGCCGAAGTGATTCAGGAAGCTGCCGAAAGGTTACAAATGCAATATCCGGCTGCCATTATATGCGGCTATCGGGACGGTTTTTTTGGACCTGATGAAGATGCTGCCGTCATTGAACAGATCCGGGCAGCTTCACCGGATATTTTGTTTGTCGCCCGTGGTGCGGACACTCAAGAGCCTTGGATTGCCCAGCACAAACAATCGCTTCAAGTTCCGGTTGTTATGGGAGTCGGGGGATCTTTTGATATTATCTCCGGCAAACTGAAGCGGGCACCGAAGGTATTCCAAAAGCTGCGTCTCGAATGGTTTTACCGCCTTCTGAAGGAGCCTACCCGCTACAAAAGAATGCTTGCGCTGCCGAAATTCGTAGTGAAAGTGCTGCGCGAGAAAGAAAACGTAACGAAATCGAGCTAAATGGCTCATTTCTGTGGGGAAAATCCGGGATTTCACCGGAAATTGGTATTGGTTTTCGGACCCGAAGGGAGTATAATTCAACCGGTAGACAATATTGGGGGTCGAATGATTACATGTTAATGATATACATCATCGGGTTTATCATATCGCTGACGCTCGCTCTGCTCTTAACGCCGCTTGTGAAGAAGTTTGCCGTTAAGATTGGTGCCGTTGACGTTCCTAACGCCCGCAAGGTTCATACCCGGATCATGCCCCGACTCGGGGGACTCGGCATTTATCTGGCTTTTATTATTGGACTGATTGCAGTTCTTCCTTTTCTTCCGGATAGCCTGTCGCCTCGCGATGCCAACTTTATGAAGGCATTTCTAATCGGTGGTTCCATGATCGTATTGATCGGAGCCTTGGATGATCGATTTGAACTTTCGGCCAAAGTGAAGTTTTTGGCTCAAATTGCAGCTGCTTGCGTAGTTGTATTCGGATTTAATATTACCGTGGACTTTGTAAATATACCGTTCCAGGACCGGTACTCCATGTTGGAGAGCTGGGTATCGATTCCACTGACAATCTTCTGGATTGTCGGCGTAACCAACGCGATTAATCTCATTGACGGACTGGATGGACTTGCAGCCGGTGTATCGGGCATTGCGATCGGCACGATTCTGGTCATGGCCGTCTTGATGGGTAACACCACTGTTGCCTTGCTATGTCTGCTGCTTCTCGGAAGCATTATCGGGTTCCTATTCTTTAACTTCCATCCGGCCAAGATTTTTATGGGGGATACGGGCTCGTTATTCCTTGGATTCTGTTTGGCCATGCTATCCCTGCTTGGATTTAAACAGATTGCCATTGTATCCTTCATTACGCCGCTAATTATTATCGGTGTTCCGTTGTCTGATACGTTTTTCGCTATCATCCGTCGTAAAATCCAGAAGAAACCGATCTTCGCTCCAGACAAAGGACATCTGCATCACTGTCTGCGCGAGCTAGGATTCAGTCACCGTCAGACGGTGTTGATCATTTATGTAATTGCCGCATTTTTCGGCGTACTGGCTGTCATTCAATCTTCGGCTGCCATGTATGAAGCAAACTGGGTAACCTTCGTCGTTATCTGCGTTATGATGTGTTTCATGCAGATCGGTGCTGAAATTATCGGACTGGTCGGCAAGACCAAACGGCCGATTTTGGGTCTGATCAATCGGATGCGAATGAAGGCAAATCCCGAAAGCCGCACCAAGTAGAACTTATTCTTTTTCATGATGCGTCCAAATCGGACATGCCAGCCTCACCCAAAAAGGGTGAGGCTTTTTTGTGATTTTTGCTAAATAATAGGACACTCGTTTCCGATATATGAACTATGCGATAGAACCAATCTGTCAGTGAAAGCGAGGGGACCCAGTGAACGACGTAACACCCAAAACGGACGCCAACGTCCGAATGATCAAGGAGGCACAACCGTTGAAGAAAAATTTCCGTACAATAGCAAGCCTGTTATTGGCCATTGCTATGTTCTTTTCCCTAATTCCGGCTTTACCGGCTTCAGCTGCAAATGGAGCCTTGTATTTTCACTTTTCAAATCTAAGTACGGATCCGAATTCCCCAACACCGGAGAACCGGAATTCTATTACGGTTTCGGGTACCTACAACGGCATTAACCCGAATACCATCTCGTATGAGATTAAACGCTTTGATGATACAACCACAGGCGGAACAGGTGTCAAGCCGATCCTGGACGAAGCCGCGAATACGTTCCAATTCCTGAATGTCCAATTGAATCAGGGCGTGAACAAAATTATCGTGTCCGGTATGAGCACGCAAGGTCAGCAGATGAGTGCCACGGCTTATGTGAAGTTTTCAGACGTACCGGCTGTTTATGAAGTAGCGCTCAGTGATGGACGTGTCCTGGAAGAGAATGCTTCCAAGCCAGTTGTCGTTACCACACAGACGGTTAGTATCTCGGTAAAAGCAACTAA
The DNA here is from genome assembly GCF_018613005.1 of Paenibacillus sp. ISL-20. Lineage (NCBI taxonomy): Bacteria > Bacillati > Bacillota > Bacilli > Caryophanales > Paenibacillaceae > Paenibacillus > Paenibacillus sp. ISL-20. The sequence goes on along the minus strand of NZ_JAGGRD010000084.1, from coordinate 7,410 downwards.
TGGCTCCAAAGGCGTGACCGTTAACGGGATGGCCATGTATCCGGGCGGTGGCGATACGTATTACTCCGCAGGGATCCAATTGCAGAAGGGTGTCAACGATTTGGTTATCGTTGTTAACTCAGAATCGAAGACCCAGACCATTAATAGACAGGTCGTATATCATCCGACAGGCTCATTGACGGTCAATCAACTGCAGATTGGTAACACCAAGATCGATGGGCAGGCCGTTGTAACTGGTACTGTTGACGGCGTCATCTCCGGTTATGTTATCATGGATGCTCCTCCGGCTGGTACGCCAGCGGTACCTCCAACTCTTGAAGTATCCGTATTTCCGACAGGATCCACGGTGCCAATCATGAGCTCGTTGGCAACCGTAGGCCCAGCAAGCGTGCTAGGCAATTCATTGATGTATCCTTTTACAACCACTGGCTCAGTTAGCATCACGCAGAGCGGAGAGTACTTTGTTTACACTAAGGATACAACCACTGGTTTCGATGTGAAAAATCCTTTCACTTATCGTGACGTCAATGCACCTACCATCAAGCAGGTGTATCAGCTATACGGTGTAACAGAGAGTGGCGGAACGGTATCAGCTACCTCCCAGTCCATTTTTCCAAGCGGTAACGATACCGTCCTGAACGAATTGCCAATCTACTTAATGGTGGAGCAAGTGAACGCAGGTGATGTTGAGATTGAATCGAGCAAGGGCGGCGGCACGATTGCTCAGAAACTTACTTATAATGGAAACACAGTTTTCAAAATCACCAATCTGCCTTCTGGACAACAAAATCTGATCATCAAGGTCAGCAATGCATCAGGCGTCTCCGATACCAAGGTGATCCCGGTAACGTTCCTGTCCTCCACGTATATTGATATTTATCATTTGTACAACAATCAGGTGTTTAAGAATAGTACAGATTTCAATCAAGTAACGGGTCGGATTGTGAACTACACGGGAACATCAGGACTTACGATTTCCTTGAATGGTAACACTCGCGATCTGACAGTGAGCGGAAATGGCGAGTTCAGCTTTACAGATACGACGTTCCTGCAGCTGATTCCAGGTCCGAATACTTTGGTGGTCGCTGACAAGAGCGGAAAAATCTCGACGAAACTAACTCTGTTGTATTTTAGCGATACTCGTTCGGTTATCAAAAACATGATTCCATTCCCGGTTGGTTCCGCAACGGAATCCGATCCGGATGGATTGTTCAGAGAAACGGCCGAGAATGCTTACAACACATATGAGAAGGCTCTGGGTCTTCGCTTTGAAGTGGAATATACTGATGAGATCACGGTGAACCTCAGCCATCCTACGCCATCCATCTTTGCAGTCTTTACCAAAGACAATACAGGAACCTGGACTCTCTCTGGCGGGGCACTGAAGACGCAATTGGATGCCATTAATCAAGCGGATCACAGCCTGTACTATTCCATTGTTAATGGTTCAAACTCCAGCTCTGCTCGCGTAGTATTTAAAGAACTCGCGCTTCCAGAGGTTGGATTGCAGGCAATCAGCATCGGTTCGCGTTATCAGTCGGTTACGACCACAGATACCATTGAAATTACTCGTGAGCGTGCACCTTATGAAGTTCTTTCTCCTAGGCTCCCTAACGAAGGCGTATTGAAACAGAACTTTGTAGAGGTAAGCATCAAGGCTGAAGGAGCTAATTCCATTCTGATTGGCAAAACGCCAATGGTGAAATCCGAAATCAGCGACATTTTCCGTCTTGAGGTCAAGAACCTGAAAAACGGTAAAAATACGATTAAGTTCACGATCGAGCAAGGTACCAAAAAGACAAGCGGGCAATTCGTTGTAATGTACACGGATGATGCAACGGAAGGCTCCCAGTTTAAAACAAATATTTCGAAGTCAGGTAAGGTTAAAGTATTTAAAGGTGATTTGTCTCTTTCCTTGCCGAAAGGCACGGTGCTTCAACAGGCAAAATCAAGTCCGAATGCAGAAGTGCCTACGATCAATCTGCTCGGCGAGCACGACATCCTGTTTGGTATTGCCAACCAGATCGATGGGCGGACCGTTAAGGCTTACAATCGGATCGGCGAAATCGAGAACAGTGTAGAAATGGATGGACGCCTGTCCCTCATTCCAGGGGATAACAACAATGCGTTCCGTTTCACTCCGGCAGCCCATTACGGCTATTCATCACCTCTTTACTGGCTGGATGCGGGTTCGCTTAATGCATACAGCAGCAACGTAGAGGACTTTAATGTGAAAGCAGCAGCGCATCCGTACGCAAAAGGGAATGAATTCCATCAACGCTTGATTCCCCAGAACTGGATGGAGTTGTCCCAAAAAGGTACAATTACCTTGAAATATGATTCTGCACTGGTGAACTCGGCTTCCAGCAACTTGGGCATTTGGTGGTATAACCCGTCCCAAGGTACTTGGATCAACATCGGCGGGAAAGTGGATGCCAAGAAGAAAACTGTTACGGCTCCATTTAAGGGATTTGGTTATTACGCAGTTAAATCCTTGCGTTATAGCTACTCCGATGCGATCTCACATAAGACGGCCCGCAACGATATTGAATTGATGCTGGCCAGAGGATACATGAAGGCGTCCAAGACGGATGCATTCGGCGTGTATGATCCAATGACTCGCGGTGAATTAGCTACTATTATAGTGAAGCTGCTGGACATTCCGTTGGATTATGATACCGATAAGAACAAGCTCACTTTTGATGACATTTATCAGGAAAGTGTTGTCAATAGCATGCAGTGGGATTACCGTTATATTGAGACAGCTGCCAGAAAAGGAATCATTCGCGGCATTGCGCCACGAAGCTTTGCTCCTAATATGGAACTGACTCGTGAAGAAGCGGCCAACATGATTGCACGTGCGCTCAACCTGAAGATGGGTGAGATCGAAAAAGATAAAGCAGCACTTCAGAAGCAGTTCGAAGATGTCGGCAAAATCAAATCGAATTACTCTTATCCAGCCATTCTTGCTGTAAGTAAGGCCGGAATCATCACTGGTGTTGCCAACAGCTTGAAAGAAGGCGAGAAGAAACCGACGTATAACTTCAACCCGGATGCTGTTCTGAATCGTGCAGATACGGCGACGATCGTGAAACGCATGATGAACAAACTTAAAATGATGTAGGTTATATAATAAGAAGAAACTGTAGGACAAAAGGAACGAGAGCAGACGCCTAACTTCTGATGGCTGTGCTCTCGTTTTCTTATGTGCAAATTATGTTGGATAAGGTGATATATAACATAATTAACAAGATCTTAAGGACGGTATGATGGACCAAGAAACCGGTTACCAATATCTAATGTTTTGTAATTTCATGTAGAATACGCTACAATAGCGGAAGCACATACTATTTTTAGAGGGTGAAGATGAATTTATGAAGCCGATATTATCAAAAGCGCAGCTCGACTACATGAAGGCGAAGACCAAGTTCGAGGAAAAAGCCAAAGTGATGGAGAAGAAGATTGAGCTGGCTCGTGCCGCTCATGATGAGGTAACTCAGGAAGTCATGGAGGGACTCGTTGTTGAGACAGGCTTTCATGATTCATTTAACGAAATGACAGCGGCTGAGAATGCGTTGATCCAATGGTCTCATACAACAATAAAACATGACAAATCATATCGTACGAATAAAGCAGAGATTGATCAGATGTACAGCACGCTGCATAGTAATCCGGAGATGCGTGCACGAATTATCCAGCTTGCTATGAAGATTCGCTAGTATTCTACAAAGGGCGCCCGCAGGGCGTCTTTTTTGTTGTCGCAATATGTAATGTACCCAATGTTATGCGAATCGAGAATGATTTCGAAAATATTTTTTAAAAAACTTTGCAACAACCGCAACTTTTTGAGAAATCAAACGTTTATAATGTAGAACCCAATGAGGAACCCAAGATTATCCGAAACAAGAAGATTGTCTATTAATTAGAAAATTGTTCTTTACGGAGTATGGGACTCGTTGTATAATACCTAGGTAGGATTAGGAATCTATTCTAGTTTGTAGTGTTCTCTCGTTAACAAGATTCTGTGATATCGTCACAGACATCATTTATGATTTATGCTCAACTCGGGAAAGGAGGTGCACGACAATGAGTGATAAGGGCTATCAAATTAAAGAAAACAATCAAGTGATGATTCAAGGAGGAGAAAAAAAGGTTATGAAGAAAATTTTATCCGTAGCACTGTCTACAGCAATGGCATTCTCCATGTTTGCTTCTGTTGCATTCGGTGACGATGCGCTTAACACACAACAGAAATTTGATGTATTGAAAGAAAAAGGTATCTTCACTGGCTATCCAGACCAAACTGCTGGCCTTGACAAAGAAATGACTCGCGCTGAGTTCGCGAAAGTTCTGGTAGGTCTCATGGGTCTTGAGCCAATCCAAGGTAAAGCGTCTTTCAAAGACAAAAACTACAAAGCTGACAAATGGCCAGCTCCTTATGTAGAAGCAGTATACTCTGCAGGTATCATGGAAGGTAAAAACACAACGAAAATGATCTTCGACTTCAACGGTAAAATCACCGTTCAAGAAATGGCGAAGGTTCTCGTTATTGCTCAAAAGCTTGATGTTCCAACAGAAACGAACAACAATGCTTCTGACTGGGCTAAAGGTTATGTTCAAGCAGCAATCAACGCTGGTTTGGTAGATGCTAAAACAAACCCTAAAGCTAACGCTTCCCGTTCCCAATTGGTTGAAGTTGCTTACACAATCTACCTGACTCAACAAAAACCAAAAGTGGTTTCTTATGATGTTAAAGAGGACGGTAAAGTAGTTGAATTCAAGCTTGCTGACAATGAAATTGTAAAAGTAACGCTTGATACTCCACTAAAAGCTAATGTAGCAACTGACGTGAAGTTTACACATAAAAATCAAGAGTATACACACAACGTAACGTGGGTTGTTGAGTCTGCAACAAAGGTTCAATCCGCAACTTCCACTAACCTGAAAGAAGTTGACGTTGTATTTGATGGCAAAGTTGACAGAGCGTCTGCTACCGACAAAAACAACTATGTTATCGATTCCAACTCTAAAGGAATCAAATCCATTTCCGTATTGGAAGATGGTAAATCTGTACGTATCCTGTTGAACGAATCCAGTAAATTCGTACAAGGAACAACATACAAGATTGTTGTGAAGAATGTTAAAGGCGACAAAGGTGCTACAATCCCACAAGGTGAAGTGTCTTTCTCTTCGTCCGACAATACGCTTCCAACAGTTTCTGAAGTAAAAGGTCTTGGAACTAAAGTTATCAAAGTTACTTTCTCTGAACCTACTGTTGCTCCAACTAGCAGCAACTTCCAATTGGATGATAAAGCGTTTGTTGGCTCCGTAACACAAGGTGAGAACAAAAGAGAAGTGATCTTGAAAAACTACACAGGCGACCTCTCTGTTGGTACACACAAACTGACTGCTTCCCTGGTTGAGGACTATGCAGGTCTGAAGTCTTTGGCTGATACTAAAGAATTCACAGTTGCTGTTGATACTGAGGGCCCGAAAGTTACTGATCTCTCCGCTACATTGGAAAAAGTAACTGTAACTTTTAATGAAGAAATCGATCCGGATTCTGTTAAAGAAGATAGCTTCTACTGGAAGTCTGGCGATAGCAAGAAAAAAGGAAAAGCAACTCAAATCGCTGCAAACGTATATGAAATAGATTTCACTGATAATCGTTTGCCAGGATATGAAACTTCCTTGTTTATTGAAGTTAAAGATTACTCCGGTAACGCAAACGCACTTAAAGAACATAAAGTTACAGCAAGTGTTGACTTGACTCGTCCTCATGTTCTTGAAGCGACCTATGGTGTTGAAAGAAATGATGCACTGACAGTACGTTTTGACAAAGCTGTTAAAGCTGCGGACATTAAGTACTACACAGTTAAAAAAGGCGACAAGACAATTTCTGTAAAACAAGTTGTACCTGCTGATTCTTCCAACAAAATCTTCAATGTATACTTCTTTAATAACCTTGAAGCTGGCACTTACAGCTTGAAGATTAAAGATGTAGAAGATATGACTGCATTGAGAAACGTAATGGATGAATACAATGGTTCATTCGAAGCTGTGGATGTTACAAGCCCAAGTATTTCGAAAATTGATTACAACCAAACAAATCGTAAGGTTGCTTTGCACTTCGGAAGAGAAATGGATCTTTCGAAAGTTAGAGAAAAAGGTAACTACTATATCGAATTCACAAAGAATGGTGGAACTACTCAAAGAATTGCTCTGCCTAACGAAGTGACTGTTGATGCAGTTAATGGTGGCAAATCCGTAGTTCTCCAGTTCCCAGAGTACATTAACGGAACAAAAGTTACATTTGGTCCAAATGGATCTGTATCCAAAGTGTATGCATTTGGTCTCACATCCAAAACTGGTCAAGTCGTTAACTGGGATCCTGTAAGTTTAGGACAAAATAACGATTTGAGATTGTTGGGAGCAAAACAAACTGACGCTAAAACAGTTGAACTTGAGTTCAACCAAGTAATTGCACGTGCTAGCGTGGGTGATTTCCTGATCAACGGTTCTTACCCATCCACAGTAACTTATGATGAGAACAAAGTTACTTTGAAAGCTAACTCTGATATTACAGGCGGCGGCGTTACCTTGTTTGCAAACAACTCGATTGAAACATACTCTAACAACAAGACTAACTATGCTAACAATGTTGACATGACTCTTAACATTACTGCAGCGCCAAGAGTAACTGGAGTTTCTCCAAGAGATGTAGATAAGTTTACGGTTAGCTTCTCAACTTATGTTCAATCGAAGTATGAAGTAACAGGAACTGATATGAGAAATGACCTCGAAATTAAGGACCTTTCAACTAATAAGTTAATTGCAGTTGGTGAGTACGCTACGAAAAATGTAGACGGAAAAGTTGAAGTTTCTCTTGATTCTAAATACCGGAACGTACCAGTTTCAGTAAAAGTGAAAGAGAACGCTCAGTACATTGTTGCCCGTGACACAAAAACTGCTGCTGCTAAATCCGACGAGTTTAGAGTTGAAGCTTCTACTCAAGCTCCAAACGGAGTGGCAATCACAAGTGCTAGCTACGATAAGGAAACAGGTGTTGTGACTGTTACCTTGGATAAGAATGTAGCTAACGTTGCTAATGTTCACATTGGTGGCGCAAACTATGCAGATAAAACTGTTTTCACAGCTAACACATCCACATTCACTGTTACTGTTGGTAAAGATAACAATGTAGCAGGCCATTACTTGACTGCAGACGTTACCTTCAACAATACAACAACAAATCTTAACACTTATGTTAACAGTGCCAAATAATAAAACCTATTAGGTTTTGACACACCGGAGAACGTAATGTTCTCCGGTGTGTTTTTTAGTACGCCCAGCATGGGCGTCATCTCTAGGGTGAAAGTCCCGAACGGGGGCTGGCGAGCGCCTACCGTT
>NZ_JAGGRD010000083.1:0-43964 GCF_018613005.1 Paenibacillus sp. ISL-20 | reverse complement strand
ACGAGTCAATATCCACCGGATGGAGACTATTGACCGCCTTTGCATCCGTCTGTAAATCAAAAGTTCAGTTTATATAGTAATTAAAAAAATATTAAATTTAAGGAGGATCATTCTCTAATGAAAAAACTTTTTTCACTTGTCCTTACAATGGTTCTGATGTTGTCACTTTCGGTATCCGCTTTTGCAACCTCAGAAGGAGAAGAAGCAATCTTTCCTTCGGGAACATCCATTACGGTCAGACCCATGACTCCGGAAGAGATCGTCCTGTTTGAGCAAAGAGCGAATGGAAACCAGGACGTAGGTCTCTTTGACATTGGTATCTTGTCTGATAGCTGGAGTGGAAATGTGAGTGTCCCTATTAATACGGATGGAACCCAAGGAGCAAATGTCGGCCATGCATTTATTCCCTCTCCGGACAGATATGTTTCGATAGCTGTAGGGAATTTGCCAGGCACTATGCCATCCGTTAATTTAAGCATAAAAAGTCAAACCAATAGCAGTGTCAGTTGGTGGCAACCAAATATAGCTGGAAATTCGATTGTTACCATTGACACAGGCAGCTATAGTAACCATACGTTCCAAATTAAAACAAGCACGAACGAGGCTAATTCAAGAAGTGCAGCTTTTTCATGGTCGACCCATTGAATAACCCCAAAAAAAGCACTGCCCTAAAGGCAGTGCTTTTTTCAAAATGGCGGTTTCTTATTTATCAAAATCATACTCAGCGAGTTCTTCTGGCGTCAATGTTTCTCTTAGTTCCTCTTCAGTTTCCTTCATTGAAGCTCTTTCTTCAGGTGTCATGGATCTTACCGTAATGGAAGTTCCCGGGGGGATTTCGTTTGGATGAGAATATTCATGATCATACTCAGCAAGCTCCTCAGGCGTCAACGTTGCTCTTAATTCCTCTTCAAGCTCCTTCATTGATGCTCTTTCTTCAGGTGTCATGGACCTGACCGTAATAGAAGTTCCCGGCGGGATTTCATTTGGGTGGGACTTCCTATAACCATCGTCTACAAGTAGAGCTGGTTCTTCATTTACTTGAGATTCAGCACCACTTTTTTCATTTGCACCTACGTTTTTAGGTGCAGCCACGGTTTCTTTGCCTTGGGATTCAGTAATTGTTTTATTTTCAGCTACAGGTACAGGACGAGCTTCTTCTGGCTGAGTTTCGGCATCGTTTGTTTCATTCTCAACTACAGGTACAGAGGGAGCTTCTTCACTTGGTTCAGCTTCAACATCATTTCCTTCATTCTCAACTACGGCATCAGAAGGAGCCGCTTCAGGGGCCACTTCGTTTGGTTGAGCTTCAGAATGACTTCCCTCATTTCCAATGACTTTGGGCGTATTGCTAGAAGCCCATGCCGCTGCTGATGTGCTAATTACAGCAACCAAAAACACCGCTGTTATCGTGAGATACAGTGTTTTCTTTTTTTGTTTCTTTACATTAAGCATCATCATTAATCTCCTTTTCAATTGTTTCCCGTCACCGGATAAGGAGGCACAAAATTGCACGGGTAAATTCCTTGATCCTGCCATAACGCTTAGGATCGTCTCACCATAGCGTTTTCGCTCGGGATAGGACATCTCTTTTACGACTTCTTCATCACAAGACAGCTCGCTCCATATATGAATGTCCTTGCGCAGAATGTGCACCAAGGGGTTAAACCAATGTATGGCGCTGGCTCCGAGCGTGAACGCTTTGACCCATAAATCTTTCCGTTTCAGATGGATCAACTCATGACGGATCACCATGTCCACGTTAACAGTATTCTCTATAGGGAGATAAATGGTTGGTTTCCATAGGCCGACAAGAACAGGACTCCGAATGATGGAGCTGTAAGCAAGCCGGACGTTGCTTTTCAGACCAAGGGCTTCCTTGATGAAAGGGAGCTGTTTAGCTGCTTCGCTGCTAATCGAAACGGTGGTACGCGTATGTTCTAGTTTCTTTAAAAATCTGCGATAACAATACATCTGCCATGCAGCAAAAGCTATAGCGCCGATTGCCCATAAGATAATAAGGGGACGGGCTACGTTTGCTGAAATGGTCTGTTCTGGGATGAGCTGTACCGGATTAATCCTTGAATACGGATTGGGGAGTGCATGTTGCACAGTTGAAGGCAACTCGTTCATTATGGGGACGGTTGCTGTTGCATTGAATGTAACAAGCGGTGAACTCCACTGCATACCAAGGACTACGGGTAAAAGATAAAAGCCTACTGCCATTTTGCTAATTCCATAGCGCCACTTTGTAGGAAAGGCATGGATGGGTATGATCCGTAATACAAGAATGCAGGCTACGACGGCACTTCCAGCAACGGTAAGGGTCAACAGCAATTCAAGAATAATATTCATAAGCACCCCCTACTTTTGCGAAAACCATTGCTTCAGCTCTGCAATATCTTCATCCGAAAGCTTTTCGCCGTCATACAAAGCTGAAATTAGATTTTTAACCGAGCCTTGATATAATCCGTCCAGGACGTGCTGCGTTTCCATGAGCTTATAATCTTCAGGTGAAATGCGAGGCATATATTTATTTGTCCGTCCATGCCTCGTAACCGTAAGTGCCCCTTTGTCCACTAAGCGTGATAGGAAGGTGGAAATGGTCTGCGCTTTCCACTCTTTTCCTCTCTGGGCAAACAGACCAAGCAGTTCGGTGGATGTGACAGGCGGTGTACACTCCCAAATCACCTCCATTAGCTCGGTTTCAGTATCCGATAATTTTTGAACTTGGTTCACGGTGAACACCTCTTTACGTCGTTATGCGTCCATAACGAACTTAATCACTACATGATGTAGTGATTATAAACTACTACATCATGTAGTGGTATGTCAAGCCAAAATGAGTTGAAATTTACTAACACATAGAACTTATACGTGAAATTAAAGAACCGCGCGGGAGCGCGGTTCTTTATAACATGCAGCTACAAATAATCGAGGGCACGGGAATCCCCGGGTCCTCTTATTTTTACTCGCACAGATGGTTGTGCTAACGCAGCTTATTTTGAATCGTTGTCGTCATTCTCTGCAGCATCGCCAGCTTTGTTACCCAATGTTGCGCCTGCGATACCACCTGCAATCGTACCGATTGGACCCAGAACGGAACCTACAGCAGCACCCACAACGCCACCGCCAGCTGTTCCTAAAGCTTCTCCAGCTTCAATATCCATGTTGGTCGTGTCGCGGTCAGAATCAACCTTTTGATTACGATCATTTTTATTAGCCATCCATCTCACTCCTTCGAAATTGTGATAGGAACAGCTCCATCTTGCCAGACGTTGTTCCAAACCATATCTTGCCCTAACGGATCTGAAAGAATTCTTTAAAAGTATACCTACTCAGATCTCTTTCCACTCCAAAATAGGTTGCGTATTTTAGACGATGTTTGCGGATTATGGGATTATGTAAACGGTACCAAGCCTGCTACAATGAACATGCAATTACGAAATGAACTTTTGTTCAAGGGGGATTATACATGAAAAAGCTATCGATTTTACTGTTAACCTGCGTGTTGATTATGGGTGCGCTTAGCGGTTGTGCAAGCAGCGAGTCCGATTCGGGATCGTCCAATAAACTCGTCATCTACAGTCCGAATAGCGAGGAGATCATCAAGACCATTATTCCGATGTTCGAGAAGCAGACCGGGATTACGGTTGAGCTTGTAACGGCTGGTACCGGCGAAATTATTAAGCGCTTACAGTCCGAGAAGCAGAACCCTTACGCTGACGTGATGTTCGGTGGTTCTATGGCCGGTTTCCGCGAAAATGAAGCTTTATACGAGCCTTACGTATCACCTGAAGACAAGAACCTGATTGAAGGTCACCGTAATACGTCGGGCTTTGCTACTCCTTATATCTCGGATGGCAGCGTGCTGCTCGTAAACAAAAACCTGATCGGCGATATCAAAATCGAAGGCTATGCGGATTTGCTGAATCCGCAGCTCAAAGGGAAGATTGCTTCCGCTGACCCGGCAAGCTCAAGCTCCGCTTTCGCTCAGTTAACCAACATGCTGAAAGCCATGGGCGGCGATTATGAGAATGAACAAGGCTGGAACTATGTTGGTCAACTGATCGGGAATCTGGACGGCAAAATCGCAAGCGGTTCCGGTGCCGTTCACAAAAGCGTGGCGGACGGTGAATATGTAGTCGGCCTTACCTATGAAGACCCTTCCAGCACTTATGTAAAGAACGGCGCTCCGGTAGAAATCGTATATCCAAAAGAAGGCGCCGTATTCCTGGATGCGGGATCCGCCATTATCAAAGATGCACCGCATATGGACAACGCCAAGAAATTCATCGACTTCATTCTGTCACAAGAAGCGCAGGATGCGTTCGGTACGCAATTAACGAACCGTCCACTTCGCCTAGATACGAAGCTTGGCGACCACATGAAGCCCTATGAAGAGATCCACATGATTGATGAAGACACGGACTATGTAAGTGAGCATAAATCTGAGATCGTTGAGCGTTATGTCGATTTGTTCACTAGCGTTAAATAAACTATAGAATCAGGTGACAACCATGAGCGTAACCATAACCATTAAAGACTTAATCAAAAAATACGACGACATAACCGTCATTCCCGAGCTGTCGCTGGAGATTAAAAAGGGTGAATTCTTCACCCTTCTCGGGCCTTCCGGGTGCGGCAAGACGACACTGCTGCGCATGATCGCCGGCTTCAACAGCATTGAAGGCGGAACTATTCATTTTAACGAGCGTGTCATTAACAAGGTGGAACCGGGCAAGCGGAATATCGGGATGGTCTTTCAGAGCTATGCGATCTTCCCTCACTTAAACGTTAGAGGAAACATCGCGTTCGGACTGGAGAATCGGAAATTATCCAAGGCGGAGATTAACGCCAAGGTGGAAAACATCTTAAAGGTCGTTCAGATCGAGCCCTATAAAGATCGCATGCCGAAGAACCTATCCGGCGGCCAGCAGCAGCGCGTTGCGCTAGCCAGAGCGATCGTCATCCGCCCGGATGTCCTGCTGATGGATGAGCCTCTATCCAACCTGGATGCTAAGCTTCGGGTCGACATGCGTAACGCGATTAAAGACATTCAGAGAGAAGTCGGGATTACCACCGTCTACGTCACGCACGATCAAGAGGAAGCTATGGCGGTATCCGATCGGATTGCGGTCATGAAATCCGGCGTGATTCAGCATCTGGGGACGCCACAGGAGATTTATCAACGTCCTGCGAACGTATTCGTTGCTACCTTTATTGGTCGTACCAACATTCTCGAGGGTACTTTAACAAAATTGGCAGACAGCTATGTCCTGCACTTCGGCTCCGGCTATATGGAAGAGCTGTCTAACATCGAGGTTCCGAAATCCGATGCCAAGGCAGATACGCTAAACGTTCAAATCTCGGTTCGGCCGGAAGAGTTCATTCTGACCGAGGACCAAACCGGCATGAAAGCGACGATTGTACACAGCGTATTTCTTGGGCAGAACACCCATTATTTTGTAGACTTGGCGTCCGGTCAACGCGTGGAGATCACACAAGAATCGAAAACGTCATATATCCTCGAGCCTGGTCAAGTTATCTATCTCAAGGCCAAAAAAGAGAAGATTAATGTCTATGATGCGGCAGGCGAACTGAACTATACAAGGGGCGCTCGGCTATGAGAGAGACGCGCAAACGATTTGATGTCTGGACCAACATTTCGTTACTGATCTTTGTGTTCTACATTCTGTTTCTGGCCCTGCCTTTATTTACGATGCTGTTTAAGAGTGTGTACAACGGTACGACTGGCGATTTTTCCCTCGCCTATTTCACGAAGTTTTTCAGTAAGCCCTACTATTTAAACGCTCTGTTCAACAGCGTTAAAGTCACCGTCAGTGTAACCTTGCTTGCCGCCATTATCGCAACGCCGCTGGCATACATCATGGCAACCGTGAAGATTAAAGGCAGTTCGGCCATTCGGGTCATGATTCTGATCTCCTCGATGTCGGCTCCTTTCATTGGAGCTTACTCCTGGATCCTGCTGCTGGGCAGAAGCGGTGTCATTACGAAATTCGTTAGCAACACATTCGGCATTACGATGCCGGATATATACGGATTTACGGGGATCTTAGTCGTCTTGACCTTGCAGATGGTCCCTCTTATCTTCATGTATGTATCAGGCGCACTGAAGAATATGGACCAGTCGCTAATGGAAGCAGCCGAAAGCATGGGTTATTCAGGCTTTGGCAAAATGCGCAAAGTGCTCCTCCCGCTCATTACGCCAACCTTGCTGGCGGGCGGCCTGCTCGTCTTCATGCGTGCGCTTGCCGATTTTGGTACGCCGATGCTGATCGGTGAGGGATACAAGACCGTTCCGGTGCTGATCTTTAACGAGTTCATCAGTGAGGTCGGCGGCGATGACGGCTTTGCGGCGGCGATCAGTGTCATTGTCGTTCTGTTCGCCACAACGATATTCCTGCTGCAAAAATTCGTAGCCAATCGTAAATCCTTTACGATGAGTGCACTGCATCCGATTGAAGCCAAGAAGAAGAAGGGCATCGGCAATATCACGGCTCATGCCGTTATCTATCTGTATACGTTAATCGCACTGCTGCCGCAGCTCTATGTCATCTATACTTCGTTCCTGAAATCCAACGGCAGAATCTTCGTCGAAGGGTTCTCGCTCCAAAGCTATCGGGATGCCTTCAGTAATATTGGTGGCGTCATTCTGAACACGTTCTTCCTGGCGATCGTGTCGCTGGTTGTCATTATCCTGTTAGCGATACTGATTGCTTACGTAACCGTTCGAAGAAAGAATGCATTAACGAACACGCTGGATATCTTCACGATGTTCCCGTATATCGTTCCCGGCTCCATTCTGGGGATCGCTTTATTGATCACATTCAACAATAAGCCGCTGGCGCTAAGCGGAACAGCCGTCATCATGATCATCTCGTTTGTAATCCGCCGCCTGCCCTATACGATTCGATCCAGCGCGGCTATTCTGCATCAGATTAACGACGGGATCGAGGAAGCAGCGATCAGTCTGGGAGCTTCCCAGATGAAGACGTTCTTCAAGATCACGCTTCCGATGATGGTGGCAGGCGTAGTCTCCGGTGCGATCCTGAGCTGGATTACCATCATTACCGAATTAAGCACTTCGATCATTCTTTATACAGGCAAGACCAAGACCGTAACGGTTGCCATATACACTGAGGTCATCCGCGGTAACTACGGCGTGGCGGCAGCTCTATCCACGATTCTTACCGTCATTACGGTAGTGTCGCTGCTTGTCTTCCTGAAGCTCTCCGGACAGAAGGAAGTTTCAATGTAAAATGTGATGAATTCATAACGTAGAGACTACATCCAAGTCGGCACCTGCACCATGAAGGCCGACTTGGATGTATTTGGATTATCTGCGGTTAACCGCGAGTCAGTATAATAGGATCGAGGGTCTTATCGCAGATGGAGGGCAGCATGAAACATACACATTATCGCAACTTCAAGGAATCAACCCGTCATTTATTTCGCATCTATACGATGATCCCGTTCTCCATCTTAATTGTATTGTTTTTGGCGTTCACGATTATTAATGGCAGAATGAACCTAACCCAAAAGACGACCGAAGCCGCCCAGTCCATCAGTCAGTCCATATCCGGCGTGTATCAGCAGTACTACGAGGAGATTAATCGGATGGCCATCTCTCCTACCGTGATCAATTATGTAAGCTCGCATTTGGGCAGCGATAAAGTGTACTCCGCATTTTATGATTTCAACAACCAGCAGAAGGTCAAAAGTATTTTTCATATCGTCAATACGGATGGAGTCTTCCTGGCAAGCTCCGCCCCAGCGGATTCACTGTATTCCAATTTTGCCTTCGGCAATCTCATTCATCGGATCGATCAGCGGCCCGGCGACACGCTAACCGAAATGAACAGCTTTCGTTATTCGCATGACCGCGATACGAGTTACACGTTTGGCAAAGCCATCGTGAAGGACAAACGGACGATAGGTTATATCATCTATCAGCTGTACGAATCCGACATTCAGAAGATGATTTTCGAACAAAATAATGAGATCGCCATGATCACCGATGAACATAACACCATTATTGCCACGACCAGCAACGTGACCAAAGGCGTGCTCAACAAATTCAGCCCCAAGCTCGATAACAAGGGACATGTTCTGCTAAACGAAGGCAAGTACTACATGTATGCCAAGCGGATCCCTGATACGCCGATTCAAGTCATTACGCTGAACTCCTATAAATCGGAGCAATACACCTACTATACGGTCTCTTTCTTTGTTCTTGCTGCCAGCCTGCTGCTATGGGTGTTGATCCAGTTCCTGGCGAACAAAATGTCGACCCGCAATTCTGAGTCGATCGATAAATTAATTCATGCCTTGGCACAGCTGCGCGAAGGAAACTTCAATGGCTATGTCGACATTCAGACGAATGACGAGTTTCAAATTCTGGGCGATGAGTACAATGTGATGCTGGATCGGTTGAAAGAATTGATCGAGAAAAATAAAGAGCTGTCCGAGCTCAGCACGATTATTGAGGTGAAGCAGCTGCAATCGCAGTTCCACCCGCATTTTATATTCAATGTACTGGAGACACTGCGCTATGCCATTAAGATTGACGCGAATCAAGCGCAGGACATCGTGCTGATCCTATCGAGGCTGCTTCGATACAGCATCGGACCTGATCGCAATGTCCAACTGAAGAATGACATGAATTATGTACGGGATTACCTGAAGCTGCAGCAAATTCGGTTCAATGATCGGCTGGAATATCGGATTACCGTAGCAGAGGAAACACTGGATGTATACGTCCCCAAGCTTCTGCTGCAACCAATTATCGAAAACGCTATCAAATATGGGTATCAGGATCAGAGCCATGTACTTATCGAGATCAATATCTACACTTCCACAGACAAGCTGATTCTGGAAGTCCGCGACAACGGGCAAGGCATGAGTGAAGAGACGCTTCAGGAAGTGAATCAGATCCTGCAGAGCCACACAAACACGACGCAGCATATCGGGCTGTACAACGTTCACCGACGTTTGGTGCTTCTATATGGCGAAGGATCCGGCATTCACATTGACAGCGCACAAGGAAAAGGCACCTGTGTGGCACTTACGATTCCTTACGAATGGAGTGGATATCATGTTTAAAGTTCTACTGGTCGAAGATGAGGATATGATTCGCAGGGGCATACGGTTCAGCATCGATTGGCTTCAATACGATTGCATCGTCATTGAAGAAGGGCTGAATGGACAGGATGGCTATGAGAAGATCTGCGAGCTGAAGCCGGATATCGTCATAACCGACATCACCATGCCGATCATGGATGGCATTTCGATGATTCGGGAAGGGTTGCAGCAGCATACCTTCAGCAGCATTATTATTTCCGGATATAATGAATTCCACCTTGCGAAGCAGGCACTCCAGTTAGGCGTGACCGAATTTCTAGTGAAGCCCTTAGAGGATGAGCAGCTGGTAGCGGCACTGGAATCGGCCAAAGCCAAGGTGGATTTAATCCGCAAATATGAAGTGATCTCCAATCATCCACAGGAAAAGGAAGAGATTCTAAACAGCAAATTTCTGGAGAAGGAAACCAAAACCTCGAAATACGTGGCCAAAATGATCGCCTATGTACAGGAGAACTATGCCAAAAAGATCAGCATTCATGACCTCGTGGAGGAGATCGGCTTAAGCGCCTATTACCTGAACCAGAAATTCAAGGCAGAGACCAGCTATACCTTCAACGAGTTTCTCAATCGCTATCGCATTCAGAAATCGATCGATTTACTGAAGTCAGGCGATAACAAAGTCTATACCATCGCGCAGGATATCGGATTTAGCGACTACAAGTATTTTATTAGCATCTTCAAAAAGTACGCCCATGTCACGCCGAGTCAGTATCAGGAATATTTCGAGGAGAAGAATGGAAAGAACGGGTAATATAGATCCTAGAGGTACTCTATCGTGCTTATATTGACACACACCCCTGCCAGGAATGAGCAGGGGTGTAGGATCTTTATCTATTATTCCTGTCGTTCATACAGCCGGTACATGGATAGTTCATCACTCATCGCTACCGCTTGCGCAAAGGCTTCCTTTACGTCCCGTCCCTGCTGAACGATTTCATAAAACAGCCGAAGAACGAACATCAGTGCATCGTTGCCGTCCGGATAGTCATCCGGCCCGATATACATCTTGCAGCCCCGCTCCAGGAAAGCGTCAGCCAGTGCTGGATCTCCCAGCGAGCAGCCGTTCGCGATCACCGTCTTCCCGTCCAACTTCGCGTAACGCTGTATCTCGCCTGGTCCGAAGCCGCCTCTCGGCTCATCCTCCTCGTATACCTCTTCGCCGAGCTCCGGCATGATCAAACTGCCTTCATCCCCGTGAAAGTTCAACAGGATCATATCGGTGCCTTCATACACATCATCACCCGACAAGACAGAGATCAGATCATTCGGCCTCCCGATCCAATAGGTAAAAACGCGCACCCCGAAATATTCCAGAGCCGCCCTTACGGCTTGGCTCTCCATATCGCAATCCGGTCCGACGACCAGAGCGACCTGCATAACAGGCTTACTCACTACCACTTCAACTCCTGACAATTATCCTTGAATTTGGATTTATTTATTGAAACTATGTTGTTACAAGAACTTAAACTATGATTATTCTTTTCTCAATATCATCCACCATTGTTTATCATACGATTCGACTTCAATCTCTTCAAGACCTAGATTTGCTTCGCTAATCCAGCTTCTAGCCAGTTGTATATAGTTGCTGTGAAATTCAGAGGAATAACCCATTTCATCATATCCAGAATAAGTAATGTTATCGAATACCATGTATCCTCCTCTTTTTAACTGCTTATGACTTGTGTCAATGATTTGGATAAACGCATGATACGCTGCATCTTTTAACATGCCTTTTCGGTCATAATCCATAACAGCTTGTAACATTTGAGGTTCTATTGTCCACCAATCATTATTTACTGTATCAATGCCCTCACGGTCGGCGATAATGGTCTGGATGATATCATTAATAGCGTGATGAAAAGCAACAACGTCAAAAGAAGACTCTGGATAATATAAACCAATATTTGCGGCATCGTCCTCAACAACCTGTATGTTTATGTCCATTCCTTTCGTTTTCTCCTGAAAATTTTGTGTCAGCTCCCTGTTGAGATTGGCAGTCACATAGGTGCCCATGTTCTTGGAATAAGCGTCTAAAGCCTTTGGAATGTAAACAATATCACCTGCACCAACTTCTAAAAGACTTAAAGCACGGGGCATATTCAGCTCCATAAAGAGATTCTGCCAAGAGGCTGAATAATACAATTGAAGATATTCGAATACCCTCTGCTTGGATATACCTATCGGTACTGCTAATGTGTCTTTCAATTTGTTTTCCATTTGGACTGCGTTCATCTGTTCTAATTCAGAAATCATGTCCTGTGAAAAGTCACGTTTTAGAACGTTAAACACACCGGCACTCATCTTCTCTGCTAGTGTCTGCATATTCATTAGAGTATCCCTCTCTTCGTATAGTTTCTAGAGTATATTCGAGAATTCATGGTGTTTTTTCCTCTTTTTATTATTAAAAAGGAGAATCTGTGCATGATGATCGCTGTCTGTATGAGGAAAATAAAAGACAGCGTCAGACGATGGCGTCCTTTATGTTTACACTACGCTCAGCAGCATAATCGAGATTTGGAATCTACCACTTTCGGGAACGATGCACAACACCTGCTCTCCCTCAGTGAGATGACCTTCATTCAGCAGCTCCTCCAGCATAATATAGATCGATGCTGCGCCCGTGTTCCCTTTCGTATATAAATTCGTAAACCATTTCTCTTCCGGAATCCTCACGCCGCCAAGTTTCAATAACCGGAAGATTTCATCGTTCTTGAGTTTCTTTGGAAACAAACAGTGACTTTAAATTCCCATAATCCCAAAAAGAAAAATAAAAGACCCTGCACTATATAATGTGCAGGGTCTTACTTTTCAAATTACTTACTACATTTTAATCAATTTCTGTATCCATTTGATCGTTATTTCATCTTTGACTTCTCTACTCAAATCGGAAGGAATTTGCAAATATTGTTCTTCCTCAGGCATTTTATGCAACTGACTATGCACAATAGGATCAGCATTACTGTCAGCAGAATAATATTGAGGAAAGCGGTAATCTTGTCCTTCAAGTGATCGATAAACATAAAAATTGTACTCGATACCATCAACTACACAAAAGGCATGACCTTGAATTCTCGGATCGCACCAGACGTGAGTCCCTTTTAGCTTTTTTAAAGAAAGTAAAAAACCATTCTTCTGAGCTTCCGTAATATGATAATCATCCAAATAGTACTTAGATGATATTCGATCAAAGTTCGTATCGATGATCTGGTAGTTCAAAATCACTTCGGCCCTCTTTTGAAGAATGGGGTTAAAATAATCCTCTTGGATTCCGCCCTTATACTTTGATAATCGGCTCTTTACCAAGTAGTCGATATTACTGTGGTCTAAATTACGACCAAACGTTAATAAAAATCGTCGTTTATCCAATTTTACTCTGAACCCCATTTTGGAAGTGAATTATGGTATAAATCAATATTTCCTTTATGGTCATCCCAATCATCTTTTGTATGATAATGCCACCGAGTATGATTTCTAGATTGGGAAGTGAAAACATCTAATCTCAAATATTCTTTACCATCTTGTCCAAATAAATGAATTATTGGTTCTCCTTGATCTATCCCATTCGGTTGACTAGGTTTTTCTGGTCCTTTGTTCTTAGTATAACCATATCGTTCATAATGTGCTTTTATTCCTGGCTCTAATCTTGGCCATACAATCTCATCGAATTGTTTACCTATTTGCTGTTGTATCTTCTTCCCCATCTTCTTTTTAACAGCTGCTTTTATTATAGCAGCAACAACTGCCCAAACAATAGGCCAAATAGCAGGCGAAATTTCACTTTGTATACTGGAATCTGACAAATGACTTATCGTAGATGTCTCAGTACTTGATATATCTGCAAATGCAAGTATCATAGCAAACTCTTTGCTATACTCGTTATATTGTTCAATATTCGCCTTTAAATTTTCGTCTACCTCGATTGCTTCCTCTATGCTGCTAGAGTGTTCTTGGATAAATAATAGAAGTTCTTGAATCTCGCTTTCAGTTAGATTTAGTTCATCTTGGATTTGCTGAAGTTCGCTATGTGCTGGGAGCGCCGATACAGTAATTGCAGCAAATACTGTATTTAACAACATTACCAAAACTAAAACTGAAGCTATTTTCTTGATACTACGCCAAAAACTCACAAAAACCATCTCCTTATAATATCTATTTTGTATAACACCTCCTAAAAATCTAAATTATTTACTAATATTTAACAAATGATGAAAGTTCTATTTTATTTTAACAATATGTGTTTTTATGAATTTTTAATAGTAATTTTGGTATATTATAATATTTACATTTACCATCTTTACATAAAGGTCATAGACAATATGCAGATTCGCCGCTTTCTGTCCCCGATCAATCACATGATAAGGCTTTAGGGCTGCCATGATTTTGGTATGCAGCACATTCTGAAGAGAACGAGACGCAGCGGAAACATTAGTATATCGGAATGACTCCAATCCACCAGCTCCACCACCGGCATTACAATGGATGGAGACCAGGAGGTCAGCGTCCGCTTTGTTGGCCGCATCTGTTCAATCATCAAGCTCAAAAAACTCATCCGTGGACCGGGAGAACAGCACCTATACGCCACCATAATCACGTTCCAGCTGCTTTTTAATTTCGTGTGAAAGAGTAAGAACGATATCCTTTTCCTGCAGACCATTTGCAACCACTCCCGGGTCCTTACCCCCATGTCCGGCATTGATCCATACCTTCTTCATGACTGGATCCTTTCTTTCGTTTGCTTGATTGCCTGGTGACCAAATACAGCAAAGACCCCTGCAAGGATTCCCTGAATGATGGCTTCAACGGAAAACCCTAGGAGCCCGATTATGCGAGTATCATCGCAAAGAACCCGAGAGAGGCACTTTTTTCAAAGTATCCCTCTCTCGGGCCATGTTCAAAAAAGTAAATATAGCGGTTCTGGCGGTTCTTTTGCCAACCGCTTGCGCCATTAGCTCACAATATGTGTCCCAGCCTGTTTCTTGATGGCATCGCTTAAGCTTTCCGGGTTCGTAATGATGACTCTGCGTCCGGGTTTCTTTAGAAAATTAAGACTCGCCTCAATTTTAGGAAGCATACTGCCTTTCGGGAAATGCCCCTCTTTCACATACTGTTTAATCTCTTCAACGGTGACCTCTTCAAGTGCCTTCTGATCCGGCGTACCGAAATTCACGAATACTTGGGGCACGCCCGTTGTAATGATCAGCGTTTCCGCATCTACCTGTTCTGCCAATAAGCTTGTGGCAAAGTCCTTATCGATCACCGCATCGATGCCTTCGTAGGTATGGTCCTTCGTCTTGATCACAGGAATACCTCCTCCGCCGACGGCAATAACGATACAGCCAGACTCGATCAGCGAACGGATGGCCTCCTTCTCGACAATATCAATGGGAGCAGGTGAAGGAACAACCCTTCGATATCCGCGGCCCGAATCCTCAATCATCACCCACTCGGGATGCTCGCGCTTCAATTCCTCGGCTTGCTCTAGGGAGAAGAAGGAGCCCACCGGTTTGGAAGGATCTCGGAAATTAGGGTCGGCTTCACTGACTTCAACCTGTGTAATGATGGTCGCTACCCTTTTCGTGATGTTGCGGTGGATAAACTCATTCGTTAACGCCTGTTGAATTTGATAGCCGATGCCGCCCTGCGTGTCCGCCACGCAATTCACGAGCGGAACGGCATTCATGCCAATGACCTCTGAAGCAACCTCGCTCCTTCTCAGCTCGAATCCAACCTGCGGCCCGTTACCGTGAGTAACGACCACGTTGACGCCTGCTTGCACCATGTCTGCAATGTTGGCTGCAATTTCACATACCGCCTCGTATTGATCCTTAATCGACTCGCGGCCATTATCCTTGACTAACGAATTACCGCCAATGGCTACAACTACAAATTTATCCATGACTAACCTCCTGGTCGATCAGCCGATGACTCTGGCTGAGTGATCCTCTATAAACGAGCCATACGGCGCGCCGATAATAACGAGTCCTGCATGAAGAATCCATCTTTATTGGCACGCCAGAGACCGTAGATGTTCCGTAAAGATGTGTTTACATTCGAATGGAATTATCGTTTAGCAGCAGCCGTTATGGTTTCTTTCAAACGTTTGGCTCTACTATGGTCCGGATGAATAGCCTGTGCTTGTTCAATCCACGTCATGGCCTGATCCGGCTGATTAAGCGCTAACAGGCTGCTGGCTTTCTCGCAGTAATAATCCGCATGATCCGGGCCGCATTGGATGGCCTGATCCATCACTTCGATCGCTGCCGCATAGTTACCAAGCAAATTCAAGGATTGGCCCTTATGATAATGATATAGCCCATTGGTCCGATCATGCGTGATTGCATTGTCTATCGCATCGGCAGCCTCTTGGTGCTTACCGAGCGATCTCAAGCTGTTCGCTTTGTGAAAGGAGAAATCATAACGCCAAGGCTGCTCGGCTAACAGCTGATCCATCACGATGACGGCTTCCTCGTGCCTGCCCAATTCTCTTAAATAATTGGATTTATGATAGCGGTAGAACGTTTCCTCCGGCTTACGCTCAATCGCTTTGTCATATTCGGCAATGGCTTCTTCCGGACGTTTCATCATCCGATAAGCATTGGCGGTATAGAAATAGAAGTCTAGATCGCCGGGATCAAGCGACAGCCCTTGATTATATGCAGCCAGTGCCTCGTCATAGCGTCCTAATTCTCCGGAACAATAACCTTTGTAGTAGTAGAGGTCGGCAGGATTCCCCTCTTCCCCCAGCGCATTGTCTATGACAGAGATGGCTTCCTCGAAACTTTCTGCCTTAGCCAGCTCTTTCGCTCTTTGGATGCTGTCCGGAACACTTTCGCTTTGTTTATTGAGAATCTTGATTACCTTATGCTGCTTCATCTCTACGGCATGCTGGAGGGAGGACTTTCCGTCACGATCCTTCAGATGCACGTCGGCCCCTGCTTCAGCCAGAAGCTGAATGATATCGGAGTACAGCCGGCCCCCGTTTCCAAGAATGACAGCCTCCAGCAGTGCGGACCATCCCAGATTATTCACATGATTCACGGCAACGCCTGCTTCCAGGCAAATCTGAACGGTCCTTAAATATCCCTTTTCGCTTGACGGCAGCAGCGTTGTTCCCCCAAATCGGTTCACGCTGGTGATATCCGCTCCTCCTTGAATAATCAGACGCAGGATTTCATGAAAACCGTTAGCTCCTGCACATAGATATGGGGTTAACATGGTGATGTCTCTTGCATTCACGTCACTGCCAGCTTCGATTAACCCTTTGGCAAGGGAGACATGGTTTTTCTGTGTTGCAGCCATTAGCGCCGTCCGGCCCTGGCTGTCCTTGTGATGAACATCGGCACCACGCTTCAATAACTGCTCTACCGCAGCCAAGTCTCCCCGGTCGCATGCCAGAATGAGTTCGTCATTCATCGCTTCAGCATTCATTGAGTGACCTCCTCATTTTATGTTTTCAATCCTTGTCATTCAGAACTGCATATTCGGACAAGCGCATTCCAGCATTACTCTGACTGCAATTGGTTTGCCGGATCGCGTAGATCGGAAAAATGCTTATAAACAAACAGTGCGGCAACCATCAGGTATGCGTATACGAACGGCATCAGCGCATCTTGGGCAAATCCCACCGTAGGCGCATGGATAATGCCGAATAGGGATAGGACGGCTGCGATGACCGCGAACACGGCAGCCCGCAGCGGCTTATTCAGGATGGCGAAGATGGCAATTGAGCCCCAGATCAAACTGCTGAGTGGTGCGCCGTTCCCCAGATGATTCAGACCGTTATAATAAACGCCTTTGCTTAACAACAAATCGATGCCAACCTTGGAAGCCGTCGTCTCGGCGGCATTAAAGATGTTATTGGCAAGTGTTAAAGCCCAGTTGGCGATCCAAGGGAATAAAGTGATGAAGATAACGGGCACTTCATTCTTAGGCGTCTCGCGGACAACCTGATTGGCTGTGACCACGCCGACATAGACCAGGATCGGTACAATCGCGACAACCGGAATGATGGACAGGAGCAGCGCCCCGATTCCAAAGAGCGAGATGATCAGCATGGCAAAGCCGGATGCAATCGTATACCCCAGACCGGCGCCGATGGATTTCCAGCCGGCGTGACCGATGTACACGGTAACCGGGAACGGGTTACCTGTGAATGCACCAATACTGGAAGCCACACCGTTCGTCAGCATGACGTTCCGGGTATTATAAGGATCTCCCGCCGCATGCGCACTCTCGATATTTTCCAAGTCAAAAATATAGTTGGCGAGACCCAAAGGAATGGCCGATGCCAAGTACGGTAGCGCATGAGGTATTCCTTGGAACAGGCTTGTAATGTGTACTTCAGGCGGATTAAAGCCCAGTGTAGACAACGCCGTCGTAATCGCTTCCGGATTTTGCAATCCGAATACCCAAGCCAGAACGGTACCGGCAATGAGCAACAGAAAACCGGTCGGGATTTTTTTGAATATTGGAGATTTACCAAACCAGTTGATAAAGATGATGACCAGTACGATAAAAGCGACAATCGGTGTTTCGAATGATTGCAGCATCGGGTTCATGGCAAGCAGCAGCAATCCAAGGCCGGACAAACAGGACAAGAGAACGGTTCTTGGAATTACTTTTCTAAGCAAATCGCCCAAGAAGGAACCCACAACCAGGATCATGGCTTCGAAGAAGCACCATACCAGACCGATCTGGAGCGCAAACGTTGCATCATTGGTCTGTCGGAATACCGGAATCAGCACCAGAAAAGTAACGGTAAATATCGATGGGGCGCTCGGACCTGACGGCAGTGCGGTAATGTCACTGCGGCCCGTTTTCTTTGCCAGCCTATATCCAAACCAACCGTAAGCCATGCTTGCGATAAAGATAGCGAATCCGAAGGCCGGGACTACTCTTCCGTAGACCATATCTTCCGGAAAACCTACAACAAAAATCAAAAGTGAAATCATGGTCAGCAGATTGGTTAGATTATTGGCAAGCAAGCCGAAGAACGCAGCCCAATCTCCTTTTTTCCATAACATTTTCATGAGTACCTGATCCATATAAATGCCTCCTTAGATCATTACACTTATAGAACTAGCATAAGGTACCCTTCAGGCATTAACGCATGCCTGAAGGGGCACCATTCTATGACTGAATGCGCTGGCTAAGAGCTAGTAACGCCTGTTCAAAACAATCCACCGGAGGATGCGTGATACCCGCTCCAATCATTCCGATTCCCGGGTCTTTATGTGCGATGGCCGTGTTGATGACAGGCATGATGCCGGTTTGGGCCACTTTGCGAATATCAATGCCCGTTGGAATGCCGCTGAAGTTCAATAAAGGAATCGTGACATTCGGATTTTCCGTGGTCGTAATCTCCTTCATCTTGACTGAATAATTCATGGCTTCATCCACGGTGCCGCCGACAAGCGCCACGATCGCCGGAGCGGTTGCCATCGCAAATCCGCCGATTCCGTAGGTTTCCGTGATCGCGCTATCGCCAATATCAAGGCCTGAATCCTCCGGTTTATAACCTGCGAACATCGGTCCAACCACCTTTTGCGCCGGTCCGGTGAACCAGGTGTTGCCTGGCATGCCGCTGACGCGAATGCCGAATTCGACGCCATTGCGGGCCATGGTGGTCACGATGGTGCTGTATTCAATCCCATGGGCCGCATCCAGCGCGCATTTACAGAGCGCCATCCAGGTCGGGCCGGAGAAGTAATCGCTGCTTGCCACAAAATCAAAGACCTCGATTTGCTGCTCGGTAGGGAAGTCCGTCCGCAGAATGAGCGGCGTTAACGCTTGGATTAACAGCGTCGTGCCGGCATTGTTGCGGTTATGGCATTCATCTCCCATATGAAGCGCCTGCGACAGCATCAGACGAAGGTCAATGCCATTCTTGGAGAACTTCATGGCATCCCGGAGCATCGGGCCAAGCACGTCTCTCATCCAGTTCAGACGAGCGATGACCGTTTCGTCATTGGCGCCCATCCGCAGTATTTTGGACAGCTGTTCGCTCAGGTTTGTGTACGCGATATTGCCGTATGTCCGGTTCTCCACGATGTGCATGAACATCGAAGCTGAGGTTACCCCCGCCATCGAGCCTACGCAGTTATGCTCGTGACATGGCGAGAACGTGATTTCACCCGATGCTGCAAGTTCCGCTGCTTCATCCAGATTGCCGGCCAAGCCTTCGAAGACCAGTGCGCCCGTAACCGCGCCCTTCATCGGACCGCTCATTCGCTCCCATGTAATAGGCGGGCCTGCGTGCAGGATCGTCTTCTTGGTCATGCCCGGCACGACATTAATCGCCTGATCGAAACCGATCAATACCGGCTGGGAGTTGATGATCCGCCCTACGGCCAGCTTGTTCGCCGCTTCGATTTTCTCCTGAATGTCCGGCTGATCCAGCTTGTCAAGCAGTGCGATGACTTCAGGCTTGCCGCCGCCCGGCGGTTTCCACTCCAGGTGGGAGACCTTCCCCTTTTGCTTCAAAATATCGTCTTTAAACATTTCCAGACCCACATTGATTACGTGAAGCTCGCTGTTAAATAGCTCGTTGATTCTGCTCATGTCATACTCCTTTCTCGACAAAGCCTCTGGCAAGAAGCCCTGTATTCGTACTGCTGCTGGCATAAGTAACTCCGGCAGATACCAGTTTATTTAACTGCTCTTCTACAGACGGCGTATCGAGATCCGTGCCCAGTACATAACCGATAATCTCCAGATGTCTTCCTTCTTGTTCGGCCGCCTGCTTGGCTTCCACGATCGCCGGAAGCATGACCCCGACCGGATCCTCGTGCGCTCCGTATCCAAGAACGAAGTCCATTACGATAACGCCAACCGACGGATCTTTAGCTTCCTGCTTGAATCTGGCAATTCGGGAAGAAGGATCGATCATCGGATGAGGCTTGCCGTTGGTGAACTCGTCATCCCCAAAATCGATAAACGTGTGGCCCTGGCTCACATGGATATCCTGCAGGCGATACTTCGGATCCTTTGGAATATTGCTGTATACATCCTCGTATTGCTCCATCGCCAGGTACATGGCTTCGTCGCACAGCGTTCCGCCGCAGAACAATCCACGGATGTATTTTTGCTCCGGCTTTAGCTTGGCCTTGATCTCCTCGATGAGAGGCAGATTCAGCGGGTGCTTATCAATGGTGCTCTCGTCGACGCCCGACAGGATAACGGCTTTCAGCGCCGCTTCTTTCGTCGTTTTGGCAAAATGACCGCCGGCGTTCACCACTGCTTCTTCCGTTCCGCCGATAAAACACACCACGACAGGCTTGCTCATGTGCTTGATCTCGGCAAGCACCTTCTCCTCCACGCTCTTGGCAGGCGGCTTTGAGATCAGTACGATGACCTTGGTTGCTTCGTCTTGGTTAAGCGCTCTCATGCCGTCCAGCATCATAATGCCGCCAACACGTTCGCTTAAATCGCGTCCACCCGTGCCGATCAGCTGGGAGATCCCTCCGCCAAAATCATGAACCCGAACGCTGACCTCCTGGCTTCCCGTGCCGGATGCGCCTACGATCCCAACGCTTCCTGGACGCACGTTATTCGCAAAGCACAGCCCCACGCCTCCGATGATGGCCGTACCGCAGTCCGATCCCATCATGAGCAAACCACGCTCATGCGCCATATTCTTGAGCTCGATCTCCTCTTCCACGCTGACGTTATCGCTGAACAGCATGACGTGGAGGTCATTCTCCAGTGCCTTTCTGGCTTCTCTGGCTGCGAAGAGTCCGTTTACAGAAATGACGGCCAGCTTGGCCGAAGGAAGATTTCTTGCGGCTGAATCAATCGTCGGGAACGTGAGTTCACTGTTTCCTGCCTCGCTTCCCTTGCTGTTAAATAGGGCTTCAACGCCTTCGTAAGCGCTTTCTACGAACTCCTCAGAGACTGCTTTAATGACGATCATCAGATCACTTCCCTTGGCTTCCTCCAGCTCCGGGGTCATGAGACCGACATTGGCCAGTACTTCCTTGTTCATCTGCGTTCCCATTGCGATAAATGCCTGATCCACGCCTTCCAATTGATTCGCTTTGGTTGACAGTGACATCAATGAGACGGAATCAAAGTACGTATTCTTTTTAATCACAACTTTAGTCGACATGCTTTACCTCCCATTTCTTTCTATGCTAAGCTTCAAGCCATTCACCAGACCGAGCGCGATATCCGTTCCTGATGTAGAACCGATATCGAGTACCCTGGATAAGCTAGATATAACTTCAGTCTTACTGCCATGGATCATATGGTGCATGAACTCTCCAATGGATTCCCTTACCTGGCCGCTTGCGGCTTTCTTTAAAGCCATATAACTAATCGGATTGCTCCTATCAGCCGATGCTGCCACAACTTGCTCGCACACATGGCGGATCTTGAACAGCGGACCATTCGTTAGATTCATAACGGCAAACAATCCGACCAAGAAATCGTCGCCCGACGGAGTCAGACCCGGACCCAAGCCTATTAGTTGAATTGCATAATGAGATGCCAGGTTGACTTCGCCTTTGGATAGTGCTTCAAGAAGTCTCGCGGAGCGCTCCCTCAGTAATCTCTCCATTTCCCGATCAAAAGGATTTACGGTCTCTGCCGATCGCTTCATCCCGCCGGCCTTGCCGTGAGCTTCAATCCATAACTGCGCTGCAGCTACATGGCTTCTTAAAATTTCTTCGTCTTCCGGATAGGATGGGATCTTACTCCGCCATACATGGACTTGCTGAAGCATAACGGCTTGATTCTTCCCTACGTATAACCGATCTCCCTCCGCATAGACCTGATCTCCAATCGTCAGCCCCTGTTTGGAAAAGCTGTCGATGTCCGTGACCAGCGTATTCGGAGCGTTGTCCACGTTGTCAGTGGCAATCGTATATAATTCACCGTTCGGACACTTCAGGTTCACCGTTCGATCAAAGATGCTGTGTACCGTCCCATGGAATTTCAAGCTTCTTATTTGTTGAAGGAACCCCGCATCGCAAGAGATGGCGGCGCTTACAACACAAACGGCTTCTGTACTGGTTTTCTTCCCGCAGCTTCCCGTTATATCGCCTCCTTAGCTTACAAATGGACAAATGCTGTCTTTTGTCAGGTTATCCCTTTGAAGGCTTCATTCACCTTGGATCGGCCATGCCTTAGTTGTGGATAAATGACCTTAGATGCTATACTAAATTCAAATTCAGCCGGTATATAAACGTCGAACGTAGAACAGGTGAATGACCTTCCATAACCAAAAGGATATTTTGTGAATTATATCACAGTTGAAGTTGCGAACCGCTCCTGACACCCTTATTGTAATCCAGGGCTTCGCTCCGGTCATTGTACAGCGAAACTAAAAACATGCCGTATTCGCTGTGCACATTGCACAATGAAGAACAAAAACAAAGGTGTGTGTTAAGAATGCTAACCATCAGGGACATCCTTCAGATCAAAGCGATCGAAGGCATTAAACTCGTTGCAGGTGCGGCAGGAATTGATCACCAAATATCCATTGTGAATATTATTGAAAATCCGGATGTATTCGATTGGCTGGCTTCGAATGAGCTGCTCTTATCCACCGGATATATTTTTAAAGATAGCGAGGAGCTGCAGAATCGGGTCATTCATGAATTGGCCGCGAACAATTGCGCGGGACTGTGTATCAAAATGAAACGCTATTTTGACCGAATTCCGCAAAACATGATTGATCTGGCAAACAAGTATGGGCTTCCGCTACTGGAGCTCCCTTTTGAATACACGCTGTCCAAGGTGATCGCGATCATTAATGAGAAGACCAATGCCGATTATGACGCGCTGAATCGCAGATCACTCGATCTGCATAATGCGCTGTTCAAAATTCCGCTGGAAGGGGGCGGCATCGAACAAATTTCGGCGGAGCTAGCCGACATCGTCCATAATCCGATCCTGATTCTTGATCGGGATTGGAATTTGCTCTGCTATACGGATCATCCGGATAATAAGACGCCGCTGCATGAGTTCATGTCGCTCCAGAAGAATAGGCCCATCTTCCCGTCCGAGTTTACCGAGGCGATCCCGACATATGTAAGCGAAATCAAGAAATCGATCCAGCGCGACTACGATCATAAGGGACAATCGTACAAATGCCGCATCATGCCGATCTCGGTGTCCAGCCATGTGTACGGATACATCGTCATCTTCCAAACCGTTCGCAAGCTGACCGAAGTCGATAATTTGGCGTTAGAGCACGGCTCTACCATTCTGGCCCTCGATCGCATGAAGGCGAAAGAGCTCGAGGAAGTCAAGCTCAAGATCCGGCACGATTTCTTTGACGACCTGCTGTCCGGCAGCATCACCTCGACCGAGACGCTGCATTCGCAGTCGGATTTGCATGGGCTGAATATCAACTATACCTATTACTGTATGGTCGTCCATATCGAACCGACCCTTCTGGAAAGCTACAAAGATATCGTATACCGCAAATACGAGCTGGAGCATATGGTGAAGAAGTGTGTCAACCTGATCCACGGCTTGTCCAGTAAAGCCAACGGGGAGCTTACGTGTTACTACCGAAGCCAGCAGATCATCATATTAGTCGGGAAGAATGAGAATAAACCGCCGGTTACCGTCAACGAAACAAAAGCTTTCGCCCATGAGCTGGTCGAGCTATTGACCCGAGAAATGAAAAAAACACAGTTTCTTATCGGCATTGGGAGTCAGTATAAGACGTTCTCCTCGCTTCATCGAAGCTTCTTCGAGGCCCAGGAAGCGATGCGATTGATGCAGCGATTCAAAGACATTCGGATTATCTCCCATTTTGAAGATTATGCCGTCTATCATTTTCTCGATTCCAATATCAAGCCTGCCGAGATGGAAGAGTTCTTCCACAACACACTTGGCGTCATCCATCACCATGATCAAACGTTTAACACCAGCTTTATCTCTACGCTGGAATACTATTTCATGCACAATCAGAACGTGACGGAAGCCGCCAAGGCAATGTTCATCCACCGCAACACTTTTATCTATCGCATCGACAAAATCAAAGAGCTGTTGAATTCTAATTTGAAAAATGCAGACGAGTTATTCCAGATTCAATTGGCGCTCACGCTCTATCGGCTGCTGAATAAAGGGTAGTCTACGGCAAAAAGGCGTGATTGGAAGGATCGCTGAGGAGCGGTCAGTTCCATGTCACGTCTTTTTTTGGGGGGGAATAGTGAGGGAAAGGCTTCTCTTTAGTTGTGCTCTGGCGGAGGTGTTAGGGAGGGTTATATGATTGGCTGCTTAAAGTTGGTAGTGTTATTTGCTCTCTAATTTCTCGTACTTTTTAGCTGCTATCTTACCAGGATAAGAATCTTCCCTAGTTTCATAGTAAATGATGATTTCTTCACCAACTGTAAGTGTTGAGGGATCAATCTTACTCACCCATACGACTTCCCTATATTCGCCAGATTTAATCACTTCTTGCGTATCTTTCTTTAAATCACCCTCTGTTAAATCAGCTATGAGTAGTATTCTATTATTTTGGAGATCGACTTCTTTTACGACTCCTTGCATCTGTTGGTAATCGGAATTGACAATATTACAAGCGCCCAATATAAAGAGGAGACAGCATGTTAGTAGCACCCATTTTGTTTTCTTCATTGGTTTGCTCCCTGAATTTCAGATAGTTGACGGGCTCTAGGAAAATGCCAATAACACGGGCTAAAAAAATAATATTCATAACGAAACCTTCGTTCTATGCTTATGTAAAGTGCGCTTGCGGCAGTGAACAGATTAAAGAAAACCTTGAAAGGCATATGCCATTCAAGGTCTCGAACCTATATCTTTTCAACTGAAATTGAATTACAGACTATCTCAGCAGTAAGAGGGGGCATTATAATTTTACAGTTCAACAATTGATGGCCTTCACTTTGAACTTCTGTAACTTCGATATCTTGTAGAAAATAAGGAATTTGTGGTCTGGTCAACTCTCTTAATGGTTTAGTCCTATCATCAACACTTGTAAGAAAGGAAAATTTAGAACATCCCGTAAAGGACAATTTGACGTTAAACTCAGTATCCTCAAAAACAAGTGTTAATTCGTCCAAAAAAACTCGAATCAAATTTTAATACTCTAGCATCCCAATAGTGCATTGCTTCAATCTCGCTCAGGATTTTTTCTGCTTTCACTGTATCACCTCATTTTTTATATGGAATATGAGCATCAGGACTTTTTCTGCCAACCACATTCAGATTAACATCAATTGGGTTACCACTTTCATCAAACAAATGAACATGGTCATATTTGGTGACTTTATCAGGTTTCTAATACTTATATAGGAATAGGCTTCTGACTTTTTATTTTTATGTTCATTAATGCTATGGACACTCAATATTTTTCTAAACTCTTAACTTCTT
The DNA here is from genome assembly GCF_018613005.1 of Paenibacillus sp. ISL-20. Taxonomy (NCBI): domain Bacteria; kingdom Bacillati; phylum Bacillota; class Bacilli; order Caryophanales; family Paenibacillaceae; genus Paenibacillus; species Paenibacillus sp. ISL-20. The sequence continues at coordinate 18,455 of NZ_JAGGRD010000083.1, read as the reverse complement.
TCATTTTTTGCTCAATCCCATTCATAGCAATTTCTGCTTCCTCTCGAGCAATAACTCCCCTTCTGCTTTTATATTTATAAGTTTCATAAGCCCACACTAATATAATTTTCACAAATTCAATTGTCTCTAATTTACAGATCGGTTCAATCTCATCCTCGTCTTCGTCGTAAAATGGATCCTCAATTATGGTCCATTCTCTATAAGATATAACGCTTGAAGCATTTCCTCCATGTCTATATTCAGGTATATTCCCCTTCAATAAATCAATATAATTATCAATATCATTTTTTAGATCCTTAAATCTCCAAGGTATATCAGATCCTAAAGGATCACTTATCATATTGGCAAACTCCAATGATTTTTCTTCATCAAAATCCATTACAACGATATTAAATTCGTCCATATATCTCAATTTATACTTATACTTAATCATAAACAGATGTCCTCCATCTTAATAGACTGGAAAAGCCGAAATTATCTTATCGTTCCTTAAAATAATCTCAATTTCCATACCACTGCTTGTTTTCCCTATATATTTATTGTTTTTTATATTTACTTTATTATTAAAAGCCTCATTTACTGCATCTACCACCTCTTGAGGTGTCCATTCCTTTGGAAAAAATGTGGATTTAGGACCCTTTAATACTCCATTGATTTCTACATTAGCTTGATAGACACCAAACTCATTGGGTGGGTCAATATTTCCAACAATATTCGCCTTACTATTCGGCATTCCTTCATAATGAAAACCATTAGCATTCCCATTTTTGAGTATTTCACCATCAAAAATATGGTTTAACCCATTTTCTTTAGTCCCTTGTTTGAAGTTTTCTGTGCTTTGTAGACTCTCAAGCCATTTCGTTTTCTCTATAACAGGCTTTCCAACTTCAACCTTCCCCCCATCCCCACCCGAATCATGCTTCAGGTGTGGGTGAGTCTTCACGCCAAACCGGCGTCCGGCCAAGCCAGCGATGGCCATGGCTGCTTGCTGTCCGGCAAAATTGAACGCACCGCCCGACGCCTCGACGTCTGCGGCGAATTTCTCCTGGGTATCGGCATCAAAGATCATTTTGCCTCCCCAAACCGCCGTGTCGATAATCTCTTCCGCCGTCCCGATGGTTGCATTATAGGCCATATCCTTTGCAGTGCCAAGCGGGTCTTCTACCAAGGATGTCGCCGTATCCTTTACCGAATTTGCTACGGACTTCGCCCCGGTCTGCAGCCCCTGCCAGAAGTCCCCCGCATGGTCCCAGAACGTTTTGGGTTCATTAGCAGCGCTCGCTGCAGCTGCCGCGAGCATGATATCTTCATGCATATCGGCTGAAATAAACCGAAAGGCAATGGTTTTCAACTCCTGGCCGATGATCCGCAGATGTTCAATCGTTTTATTCATTTCGCCGTGGGCGTGCTGAAAATCTTCAAAAAACCGCGAACGGGTCGTTCCTTCCCACGAAGACATCATATACGTAATCTGCTGGTCCAGCCGATTCTTGGTCCTTTCCAGCTCTTCCGCTGCCCTGGCAGCTTCCTCCGATACCCGAATCAATACCTCGGGCGGAACGAGTATTCTAGGCATTTGCATCCTCTCCAATATTTCATTGGACCTTATTGTACCTATCTTCTAGGATATGGAAAAGGTTCCAGAGTCCTTCATATCAAAGGCATTGGGGTTTACAACCTGGAAGATTGGGGCCTTTCATGTTCTAATATGGTTCAGAAGCCCCAATATGCTCTATTGTCTCTAGTATAGTGACAGCCTTGGTTGACATTATGATGTATCTCTAATCAAACAGTTCACAAGAAACGCACCTCCTACAGAGATGCGTTTTTCCGCTGGGAATCCTATGCAGGAGCCCGCATAAACGGGCTATTTGATCCTATATCTTATCTAGTGTGCTCAGAACCCTGACCTCATCAAATCGCTTAGCACAAAAGCCAGATGTTTTTCTGCTAAACGCGTATGGCGGTAAAAGGTGGCTCTGCTCATATGGAAGGATGCTGCGAGCTGGCCTTTATTCCGGTCCTTGCGCAGATAACTTGCGATTAGAATTTCCTTCTCCAACAGCGTCAAAGGTTCCATCGGACGTCCGTCGGCCAGAATCCCTTGGATGATGTCCCTCACCTGCATCCCGTTCCAATCCAATCGCCGCGCGACAGGGAGTTCCTCCAGCTTGTCCGGGTCGAATAGCCGTTCCAGCATTTGCTTCATTTCGCTTCTATCAATGGCCGGAGGAAACTCACCCTTCCGTCGATGTGTCGGTTGACCTGCTGCTGTCTCCGTTTGCCGGATGATCCGCTGAATCCACTGATCAAAGGTCGTTTGCCTAAAATCAAGCTTCCATGTCGTTAATTCGATGCCCTTAGATCCCGTCGCTTTCCCGCATGCTTTGAATCCAAGAATCGACAATAAAGAATTCAACTGCGGATCCCCCGCCGCCAAAATCCCCCGCAGGCCGCCAGTCATATGAACCAGCCATTGCTGCATCAGCAAAGCCCCCAACTCTTCGGGACGATACAAAGTCTGTTCGGAGTTTACCGCGGATAACAGCACGAATATCGTATCGGCTGCCTCCGGAGGAAGCCGATGCAGCGAAGAAGCCTCTTCTCCCAGCATCCCCCTACACCCAGGCGCATATCGTTCCAACAATGGCAAACTCAAGGCATGCAGCCATACGCCTGCGCAAAACGCCAGCGGCATCCCTTTTTCATCCCGCACGATAAAGATTCCTTCAGGAAAATGAGCTGCAATCTCCTCCAGCAAAACCGGGCAATCGGCAGGTTCAACCAGTTCGGACTGCCAGTCAGAACCCTGAATTGACGCCTTTAAAAAGCACTGCACATACGGCAGATCTCCCTGCCCGAACGGCTTCTGCTCGCCGGGTTTCAGGCTTGACGAGAAATTGGCATAGGCATGGGCCGAGGGCAGAAATTCGCGGTACAGCTCCAAGATGTGGGCGCTCAGGCGCGTCTGCATCCGTTGATCGACCGAATGGAATCGTTCTGCCAGCAGAACGAACGCCTGATGGCGAACCGCTTCGAATTGTGCGGGATTTCTGCGCGCGAAATCATCCCGCAACATTCGAGCGACGACCTGGTGCAGCGATATTCCATCCACCGTATCCCGTACAAACGAAAGTCCCCTCAACTTGTAATAGTCCGCCCCTTCCCAGGGTGCGTCCAACAACCGGTTCAGCAGCTTCTCGTCGGCTACAGGCAGAAGCGACAAAACCGTCAGCGCACGGTACACGCCGGGAGAAGCCGCTTCCCGCAAAAATTCGGCGCTCAATACAGCCGGAACCTCTCGCCATACATCCCACTGTTCCGCAGATTCGGAAAGCAGCAGATCCACGGTCAAAGCAAGCGACAACGGATGGCCTTCCGTCTTCTCGACAATAACCCTTTGCATTTCCACACCCAAGCCGCTGCCGCCTAAATAATCGTAGACCTCTTCTCGCGTAAACAGCCGCAAAGGGAACCTATGCAATTGGGATTTCCATTCCGGATTCGTCTGCCACTTGAGCGGCAGTCCATTGCGCGAGGCACATACGATCAACACGCGGGCGGACTTCAACTCAGGAAGAAATCTGGAGAACAGCCACCCTTCCAGCTTTTCGATCTCCTCACCATTGTCTATGAACAACACGGTACGCTGCAGCTGAAGCTCGTTAACGATGTATGGCAGCAGCGCGGATTCCGGATCCCTGGTTCTGCCGTATTCGGTTGCCAGACTCATCTCCAGACTCGCCAGAAAAGCGCCCGACGTTGTTAAGCCCCCTTGCCCGTCCAGCCAAAGGGAACGCACCGAGGACTGCCTTGCCGTGCGGGCCATTTGAAGCAGCAGCGTTGTTTTGCCAATACCGCCAATCCCTGATATTGAAAAAATGGATGTCTGTGCACGGGAATCCGTCAGCCAATCCGTAAAACTCTTCATTTCCCGATCCAAACCGATAATTCGATGTCTTGAAATCTTCTCCATCCGTTACATCCTCACTCCATCCGCTTCTCGCCCGTTGAATCTTATCACTAATAAACCTACTATTTTTTTATACTATACTATGTATCGAGTCTACGAATAGGTTCAATAACGGAATAACCGCAAAAAACGCGCACATTCTCGGTTGGAATGTACGCGTCAGCTGTTCAGCTGCAATTAGTTGATGAAATTCAAATAGTGCAGCATTCGGTATAAGAGAACGGTGCTTTGGGCGCGCGTGGCAAACGCCTGCGGAGCGAACGCAGCCTTCCCGACCCCTTCGATCACGCCCGCGGCCAGCAGCTCGGCAGCCGGTCCCTTGGCCCACTCGGATACCTGGGCATGGTCCGAGAAGCGTTCCAACGCGGAGGTGTCCTGCGGCGGAAGCTCGCTGGCATATCGGACGGCTCTGCCCAGCATAACCGCCACCTGCTCTCTCGTGACCCAAGCGTCCGGTCGGAACGAACCGTCGGCGTAGCCATCAATTAAGCCGGCCTCGGATGCGGCACCTACCGCACCGGCGTACCAAACATCCTTCGGCCACACGTCCGAATAGGAAGAAGACTGCGGCTTCTCGGCGAGTCCGAGCGCACGTACGAGCATCGCGACGAACTCGGCGCGGGTCACCGTGCGGTTGGGATCAAGGGTGCCGTCAGCCGATCCGTTCACGATCAGCTTGTTCGCCATCTGCTCGATGTCGCTTTGAGCCCAATGTCCCTGAATATCCTCGAAGGTTCGATTGGATCGAACCGCGGTGTACACACCGTTATATAGGCCATAAAAAGTCGCTGTCTCCCCTTCAAAAACGGAAGGGACGAAGCGCAGCTTCCCTGCGTCATCCACCCACACGACGGTGGAACGGTCAGGTTCTGCAGCTGCGTTCATCGAGAATGCCCGCTCCATGTACGTTCCTTCCGCTTCGATTCTTTCATCGCCGTCACTGTATAGGTAAAAGCTCGTCGGTTCCGCCAGCATCTCATACCCTTGACGGATCAATACCTCATCCAACTGACGGCTTGCGGAATCCGTCATTTTCGCAATGACGATCGTTACGATCGCTCGCTTCGGGAGGTCACTTAGCACTTGCAGCGGAACGCTGTAGCTTGCCTTGCTTACCCCAATCCGAATGACTGCATTCGGCTTCGCCGCAAGGAGATCTTGCAGCGCTTCAGCCGGAAGGTCTACCTTCACCACCGGATCCTCATTGTCGATATCGATGATGATATCGTCCCCGCCAACAACAGACCACGACCGAACCAGCTCGGAGCCCGGCATCAATCTCAGAACCGTGCGCCCGTCATGCTCCTGCTCTTTTTTGGCGGTTACCCGAACTTGTTGACCATTGATCGTTACGATCATCCTTGGATCCGGTGCAGGAATAGGAGCAGGAACAGGAGGAACCCAGCTGTAGGTTGGAGGTTCCGGTTTAGGGATATAGACAGCTCTCAGATCGATGCGTCCTACGTCGACCGTTTCCCCAGCTAAGACATTCACGGTTGTCGCATAATCGTTATACGTCGCTGCTGTCACCGTGAGTGCATGGCGGCCTGCCACTACGTTATTCAGGGCGAATCTCCCATCGATGTCGGTCATATCCTTCACTTCACCCACCGATACCGCCGCACCAACCAGCGGTGTGTTACCTGCACCGTAGACTGCACCGATCACCGTCCCCGTGCTCGCTGGAGCCGATTGTACCGTCACAGCGGCGACAGCCGTGTACCCGCCATCGGTAGTTGTCACCGTGATCACCGTCGTACCTTCAGCGATCGGCGTCACCTCGCCGCTCTGATCCACCTGGGCGACGGCTGAATCGCTGGAAGTCCAGGATACCATCTGATTCGTCGCATTCACCGGCATAAGGACGGCCGTCAGCTTCTGCGAAGCACCTTCTGCCGTAAGGGTCAATTCCGTCTGATCCAGCGTCACTCCCGTCACGCGGACCTGGTCTCGAATATGGGCCACTTCCACCTGTACGCTGCTCCATGCCTGAATACGCTGCTGTGCATCCAGCTCAAACACCTGAAGATACTGACCCGGAATCGGTTCCATAATGTCCGTGCCTAGCAAGTACGATGTCGCTTCAACTGGCAGCGCATCACCCACTAGGGGTCGCACACCGGCATCTGACCCGAGCAGATAAGCAAACGTGTGTCCCGGGTCGCCCGGAACCGCCGTCACGCTCGTCGAGCCATTCGCGCTGCCTGGACTAATAGCAAACCCGTCGATGCCCGGTGCTGATTCATCCACGTACAGGGTCAGCACAGCACTAACGGTGTTCTGGCCCGCATCTGTCGCCGAGACCGTTACCGGGAACTCGCCACTCAGCGTAGGACGGCCTTCAATCGTTCCGTAGGTAGTCATCGATAGGCCATCGGGAAGTCCGGAAGCACTCCATGCCAGCCCTCCCCTTGCACCATCGAAAGCATCAGTCGAAATCGAATAAGGAACGTCCTTGACTGCCCGCTGAAGATCGGTTGTCAAGATGCCGGGGCGTAGATAGGGATAGCCCCCATTGACGCCAGCATCGACGGCCCACGTGTTCGCGAAATCCCAACCGCCATAATTGAAGGCTGCCTTCATGTCGTTGGTCGTAAGGCCTGTGAGTTGAGGCGGGCCTAAGTTTTCCCCAACTCCCACGCCAGTGGTTTGGACCGATACCGTGTTATCGTAATACGAGGCGTTGATGGAGGCATACGTCAAGATTCCGATAAAACCGCCCACTGTGTAATATGTGACGCTTCCGGACTGCATGACGGCAGTCGAAGAATAGCTATTGGCGATCGTTCCGTATATCAATTGTCCGGCCAACCCGCCGCCAAAAAAAAAGTGATCGCCCGCCGTATTCGTGATCCTTCCGGTGGCATACGATTCATTGATACTGCCTGCTCCCTGAGCTCCAACCAGGCCGCCCGCATACTGATTGGAGGCATCCCCGCTCTTCACAGCAGCGGATGAAGATGAGCGAAGAATGGTCGAATCGCCATTGGCCGCCCCGGCCAAACCGCCGGCTGTGCTCAAGCCTGCATAACCGGTATTGCCGCTCGTAACAGTGCCCTGCGAATGCGAGTTGATGATGCTGCCGCCCAGTAGATGGCCTACCAATCCGCCGGCATAACTTCCGCCGTTGACTTGAACTGAAATGCCCAGGTTACGGATGGTTCCCGATACGCGGCCGAAGAAGCCGACATACTGCAGAGACCCTCCATCGATGGAGAGGCCCTCGATCCGATGTCCCCTGCCGTCAAAAATGCCGCTGAAGACGGTTGCTTCATCAGCAATAGGCACCCAATCGTATCCCGTCATATTGATATCGTCGGTTAATCGGATATTCCGATCCAGATAGGAAGATGGATTCCGATTGATATAAGCCAGTTCATCTGAGGTCCCAACCCAAACCCAACCGTCCGCTTCGGACGGGACCGAGTCGTTACCGACCCGGACCACAGGCTGAGCGGAACTCAAGGGAGCAAGCACCATCGAAAAAATGAGCGTTACTGCCAGAACAATGGACATTTTTTTCATAAAAAGGTTTCTCCTTTGCATCAGTACAATCATCGATGAGTCATAGAAACACGCCGTGATCTGATAAATTTCAAAATCTTCAATTAAGTGTAAACCAACAATAGAACAAAGACTGTCTCAATTTTGTTTCAAGTTCAATGAGGCCTGTTATAACGGAAAAACCGAGCGAATACAGGGAGGGGCCCTGAGTTTTCGCTCGGTTTGATTTTAGTGTATGAGTTCTAGCATGTAATGACTATCATTAGTTTGGCAATCTGTCCTCAATATAAGAATGGTCCAGTAAACCAAGCAGGCTTTTGGTTAAATATCTCTTCTGGTATTGATTTAAATCATTATTGACAATTAACTGACCGTTCTCTTTTCTAAGTAGTTGATCCGAACCATTCTCCAAAAATAGTAGATTACCATCAATCTTGTTCATGATCTTCCCAATAACTTTAAACAAATATTCTAAACCTTGATAAAATGTGTTACCAAATAGTTGAATTCTAATACATTGGTTAACATTGAGATTGTAATGATTTCTAACAAAAGCTATATCAGAAATATCATCGATTTCGAGAGCCATCGAAAAAAATTCAGTGCTGATCACTATTTCTTCTTCGTTATTGTGAAGTGATACGTTTTGATTTACAGATTCAGCTACTATTTTTTGTATGATTTCTGCTAGCGATTTGGAACTTAAATTTGATTCAAGAAACAATTCGCAATCCATTCATTTCTAACCTCCGAATACACGTGTTATTTTTCCGTCGTTTACAATAATTAATTCTTTTAAACTCTTCAAATCTCCGTTAGAATTTGCTTTCCTTAGAATTCCCTCAGTGATCTCACTTATTTTTTCTACGGCAAAGTTATCTAAATTAAGAACAATTCTGTCTGCCTGTGCTTTAGTCTTAGTTCTAATGTTTCTAAGAACATTATCAACATTCGTATCTTGTGTAGGTGCATAACAATCAAATACTTTACGATCCGGCGTGTGGCTAAACCGGCCAGGATCATGGCAGCCTGCTGTCCCATGTAATTGGACGCGCCGCCCGACGCCTCGACGTCTGCGGCGAATTTCTCCTGGGTATCGGCATCAAAGATCATTTTGCCTCCCCAAACCGCCGTATCTACGACCTCTTCGACTGCCCCGATGGTCATGTTATAGGCCATATCCTTAGCGGTGTCAAGCGGATCTTCTACTAAGGAGGTCGCCGTATCCTTTACCGAATTGGCCACGGTCTTGGCACCGGTCTGCAGCCCCTGCCAGAAGTCCCCCGCATGGTCCCAGAACGTTTTGGGTTCATTAGCAGCGCTCGCTGCAGCTGCCGCGAGCATGAGATCTTCATGCATATCGGCTGAAATAAACCGAAAGGCAATGGTTTTCAACTCTTGGCCGATGATCCGCAGATGTTCAATCGTTTTATTCATTTCGCCGTAGGCGTGCTGAAAATCTTCGAAAAACCGCGAACGGGTCGTTCCTTCCCACGAAGACATCATATACGTAATCTGCTGGTCCAGCCGATTCTTGGTCGTTTCCAGTTCTTCCACTGCCCTGGCAGCTTCCTCCGATACCCGAATCAGCACCTCGGGCGGAACGAGTATTCTAGGCATTTGCATCCTCTCCAACGTTTCATTGGACCTTATTGTACCTATCTTCTAGGATATGGAAAAGGTTCCAGAGTCCTTCATATCGAAGGCGTTGAGAGTATGTAATCTGGGATAATCGAGCTTTTCATATTAAGAAAATATGGTTCAGAAGCCCCGAATAAGCTCTATTGTCTCTAGTATAGTGACAGCCTCGGTTGGCATTATGGTGTATCTCTAATAAAACAGCCATAAAAGGATTACCTTCCATGGCCGTTCCCGCGTGCTCATATTCTGTTTCTTTGACACTCAACTACCTCTTAATAAACACAATCTTCACGCCAACCACCTGATCCTGCTCATTCACAGCCTTATAAACGCCGTATGCACCATCGCCCATGCCGGTTCGAGATACAACGCCTCCATCCAGAACGCCCGCTTCTTCCCCGCTCTCGGTGATGTCGCAGCACGCGTAATACCATTCCGTATCCGTATCCGAGGTGTCCGATGTCGCATCCGCGTCAGGAATCCGGTACTTTTGAATATCAAAAATCCCGGCCTGCCCGCTATCCACCCCAGCTACAAAAGGACACTTGATCCACTCCAGGAATGCCCCCTGTTCAGCTGCCGAATGATGGTAAGCCGTTAGCTTGGCGTTGGCTTCGCCCCAGTCCGGGATCTCCACCTTCTCCACTTCCCCTACCCACGTTCCATTCAATACGGCTTCCAACACACCCATGATAATAATGTTCGTATCCAATTCATAACAAGGATCCGCGACAACCAATTGTCTGGAATTCACTTCAAAATCGCCCAGTTGAATGACCAATGAAGATACCTCCAATAACTCCGTATAATGGTTCTATTTTAGCACGTATGATGGCGTTCGAGACCTTGTATCGTTACATTCTACCATGGTCAGACACCGTTAAATGTCCCTACAGCATTGCTTTCACATGGTCAAGCGAAATCTTGACACTCTCATAGCCGTCTATCTTAATGCGGTCCTGCTCAACAACGACCCAATCGTAGCCCGAGGACTTGGCTTTCTCGATAATGCCTTTCAGATCAAGAATGCCCGTTCCTACCTCGGTCATCTCTTTGTCTTCTTTATTGACCATGTCCTTCACATGAACCGTCTTGCAGCGTGTTCCGAAACGATCCATGACCTCCACTGGCTCACGGTCAGCATGGGTTGTCCAAAACATGTCGATTTCAAAGCCCAGCTCCGCTTCCGTTGTTGCTTCTCCCAGCATTTCGAGTATGGGCTGATCCCCGAATGTATTCGTGAACTCATGATAATGGTTGTGATATAGAAGTTCCATACCGGCTGCCTTGATCTTCGGGCCAATCTCTTTTACGATCGCGATTAGGCTATGTACGTCTTCCATGGATTCAATCTTATAGTACGGAATCACGATGTACGAAGAGCCGATCACTTGATTGTAAGCGATAACCTCGTCCAGACGATCCATGAGATCCTCCATCCGCGTATGGCTGCCCATGGCTTCCAGTCCCGCCTTCTCCAACAACGACTTCATCTCTTCTGCCGGAATATCAGCAAATCCCGCAAATTCAACGCCATCATACCCAGCCTCCCTTACCTTTATAAGCTTCGCAGCGAAATCTTCCTGATCGTAATCGCGCAAAGTATACAGCTGTAACGCAACCTTCAGATTTGTCATGCCTAATCCGCCTCATTGCTGATGTTAAGTTATGGCTTAGATCCTGCACCATTCTAGCACAAACCTATTTACGGGGAATCAACAAATGCGGCTTTCCGGACAACAAGTCATTTTTTCAATCATTTCAGACATTATTTTTACAGATACGCGTTCACCTTGTCTGCTAAGATATTAAACATGATTCTACTAGAGAAGGGTGTTGTCAAAATGAAACGAATATTGTCATGCGCGCTGGTCATTATAACAGCGCTTTCAATCCTTGCCGCTTGCGGAGGCAAAGATTCCGGATCCGGCGCTAAGAACGATTCGGGACCTGTCGCTGAAGGAGATTTGAAAGAAAAGGAGCTCGTGAAGCTCAACGTTGTCATGATGGGCAATAACAAGAAAGATACCGCCGAGGTCGTGGAGGCCGTTAACGAAATCACAAGAGAAAAGCTGAATGTTGAAATGGACCTCACGTACATTTCGTACGGGAATTACGTACAACAGACGACAATGATGCTGGCCTCCGGTAAGGGAGTGGACTTGCTTCCGATCTACATGACGCCACTGGCTACGGTTGCCAACAACGGTCAGATCATCCCGCTTAACGATTTGCTTGAGACATATGGTCAAGACCTCGTTAAAGAAATCGGGCCTGAGTACGTTGAGAGCGGCCGCATAGGCGATGACATTTACGGTATTACGACAGGTCGCGACCTTGCCAAGGCCTACGGCTTCCAAATGAGAAAAGACTTGGCGGATAAATACAACATCGATTACGCCAATATCAAAACACTCGATCAGTTGGAAGAAGCGCTGACAACGATCCGCGAGAATGAACCCAACGTAATCCCTGTCGTTCCATCGAATGGCGAGCTGGTTCGTAACTGGGGCTGGGATACGCTTGGCGACGATATGACCAACCTTGGCGTACTGATGGATTTTGGCAAGGAACTGAAGGTTGTCAACTTGTATGAAACAGAGTTTTACAAAGATTTTGTTACACGCACGCACAAATGGTATCAATCCGGCCTGATCATGAAAGATGCGATTAACAATACGGAAAGTGCCGGCACGCTGATGAAAGCAGGCAGCGCATTTGGCGGATTTGCCAACCTGAAGCCTGGATTTGCCGTACAGGAGACGAGAAATTGGAACACGGAAATCGTCGTATCCGAAATCATTCCTCCTTATACAACAACCTCTGACGTGCAAATGGCTACTTGGACGATCAGCAGCGGAAGCGAGCATGCCGAAGCGGCGATGAAATTGCTGAATTTGATGTACACTGATCCCGAAATTGTGAACCTGCTGATCTACGGTATTCAGGATAAGCACTATGTAACCGTTGGCGATGCTGCGAATGGACAATCCATGATCGACTTCCCTGAAGGCGTAAATGGCGGCAACAGCGGATATCCGCCGACTAGCGGCTGGATTTGGACAAATCAAACCATTGGTCATGTATGGAAAGGCAACCCGGCAGATTATTGGGAAGTTCAAAAGGAATTTAACAACACGGCCACCCGCTCTGCAGCATACGGTTTCACCTTTGACTCAAGCCGTGTACGAAACCAGATGACTGCCGCCTCCAATGTCGTTGCTAAATACCACGAGGCCTTGATGTGCGGGGTTCTTGACCCTGAGACGGCGCTGCCGATCTTCCAGAAGGAACTGAAGGATGCCGGCATTGACGACATTATTGCTGAGAAGCAATCCCAGCTTGATAAGTGGGCTGCTAACAATAAATAATCTTTTTTTCGATTATTGGCTGAAAGGAGAATGGCCATCATGGCGGCACCAAAGGTAAAAAGAGCTGGAAAAACCGGTTATAAACGCTTTATTCCCATGTACATCATGATGATTCCAGGCCTTATTTACCTGCTGATCAACAACTATGTACCAATGGCTGGTATCATCATAGCGTTTAAACATATTAACTGGAATAAAGGCATCATCGATAGCCCGTTTGCAGGCTTAAGCAACTTTGAATACCTCTTCAAGACGAAGGAGGCATGGATCATTACCCGAAACACCCTGGGATACAACCTTGCTTTTATTATTTTGGGGACTGTTTTAGCCGTTGCCATTGCCATAGTCTTAAATGAAATTCGTTCGAAGTTTTGGAAAAAGAGCTACCAAACGATTATCCTGCTGCCTTATCTGATTTCCATTGTTGTCGTAAGTTATCTTGTATTCGCCCTGTTTAGCTCCGAATCCGGTTTTATCAATCACTCCATTCTGGAGCCTCTCGGATTGAAGAGCATTTCATGGTACACGGAGCCGAAATACTGGCCCTATATCCTGACGATTGTGCATCTATGGAAAACCGTCGGATATAGCTGCATCATCTACTACGCGACCGTAGTCGGCATTGATCGAGGCTACTATGAAGCGGCGGTAATTGATGGAGCGAACCGGTGGAAGCAGATCGTTCATATCACATTGCCTTCTCTGAAGCCAACGATGATTACGCTCGTGCTGCTTGCAATCGGAACGATATTCTATTCCGACTTCGGTCTGTTCTACCAGGTACCGATGGATTCCGGTCCGCTGTACGATGTTACCAATACGATTGACACCTATGTTTATCGCGGCTTGATCAAATTGAACGATGTTGGCATGTCCTCTGCCGCAGGTGTGTACCAATCGCTGGTCGGATTCACGCTGGTCTACATCGCCAATCGACTCGTTATTAAATTCAGCAAAGAGAACGCGCTATTCTGACGCAAAGGAGCTTCGAACATGGTTGATAATAGTAGAGCGTTTCAGATCATAGCGAATATTCTAATGTTCTTATTTACGATATTCTGCTTGTTTCCGTTTGTACTGCTAGTCGTCTCTTCCTTTACCGATGAGGGCACACTCATCCGGAACGGTTACTCGCTGTTTCCCGAGAAGTTCAGTTTGGAAAGCTATGCGTACATGTATGAAAGACTCGATACGATTGTGCGTGCCTACGGCATCACCGTCTTCGTCACGGTTGTCGGCACGGTTACCAGCTTGATGATCACCGTATTGCTGGCTTACCCTCTCTCGAGAAGAGATTTGCCGCATCGCGGGAAATTCGCTTTCTTCGTCTTTTTCACGATGCTGTTCAACGGCGGGTTAGTACCTACCTATATTATGTGGACCCGCTATTTAAACATTGATAATACGATTTGGGCTTTGATCATTCCCGCCCTGCTGCTCAATGCCTTCTATGTCATCATGATGCGTACGTACTTTACGACTACCATACCTGACGAAGTTATTGAAGCCGGAAGAATCGACGGTGCCGGAGAGTTTCGCATTCTCTTCCGCATTGTTCTCCCCATGTCGCTGCCGATGGTCGCGACACTGTCGCTCCTTATTGGGCTCAACTATTGGAACGACTGGAGAAACGGTCTGTATTACTTAACGGATCATAGCTTGTTCAGTGTACAAAATATGCTGAATACGATGCTGCAAGATGTTAGATTCCTTGCAAGCGGCGGAGCTGGCGGCAACGCTAGTGAAATTGCATCCAATATGCCTAGCGTAGGGATTAAAATGGCGATCGCCGTCGTCGGGGCTTTACCGATTATGATTGTATACCCATTCTTCCAAAGGTATTTCGTAAAAGGGATAACGGTTGGAGCCGTTAAAGGTTAGACCTTGCTTTCTCACAAAAAAGGACAAGAAGCACAGCATGAATGTTCATCACCTTGCTGGCCTATTGTCCTTTTTTTGAAATCAAGACGTTCAAGGAAATAACTTGTTTAGCCTGAGTCGGATGTCTTACGTGATATAATATACAAACATATTAAATCCTAGGTGACAACATCATGAAAAGAAGGTACAGCGCTTCATTTAAAATGAATATATTTCGCGCATTATTGCTGATTACGTTCCCGCTAATCGGGATGCTGCTTGCGTTCAACTTCTATTCCTATTACGCGTTTAATGCGAAATTTGTCGAATCGAATCAGCAATCCTACGCATTATATGCTCAAAATTTGCAAAACGATCTGGATGCAATCGATAATTTTTTATCCAACGTTGCCGTAAGCGATTACAATTATGCAACGCTGAGCAGTCCTGTCAATGCGCTTCGGGCTCATGTTGCATCCCATGAAATTATGACGCAATTCAATACGGCTCTTAACTCTTATGACTTGGCTAATGCTTTTTTTATATATAGTGCTGTCAATGACACTTATCGCGATATTTTTGATAACGGGTATAGTTATGAAACGAAGGAAGCCATTCGGCTGCATATGCGTACATTGACGCAGCGATCCGAGAACCATTATAACGTTGGTTGGCTTGCTTTCGAAATCGAGGGGAAGGCTTATCTGTTCAGACTGCTCGGGAAAAACGGTACGTATGCCGCTGTCATGGTGGATTTTGATCGGATCCATTCGATGGATCTTGTGCAAAAAGGAACCGAGGTTATTTACGCCAACAACCAAGGGGCTCCGCTGACGAATAAACCATTCTTCGCAGACCACGAGCTCCAATTAAGCGAATATAACAACAACTTTATCCTGATCAGCCAGCCCATTCACAACACGGATCTCCAATTGATCTTTGCTGTACCGAAACCGGATGTATTCAAGGGAGGGCTTGCTCTATTGTTCGCGCTGTCCTTGTTCACCATTATACTTGTGATCATCAGCTTATTCTTCTTGAACCGGTCGCTCCTCTCTCCTTGGCATCGCCTGATGACAAGCATTGGCAAAGGCTCAGCGCAGGAGCTAAGAGAAGAATACCGCATCGAAGAGTTTAAACAGGTCGGCGCAGCATTTAACCATTTGACAACCCAGGTCAATCACTTGAAGATTGTCGCCTATGAACATGAGATTGAACGGCAGAAGGCAGAGCTGCAGCATTTGCAGCTGCAAATTCGCCCCCATTTCTTTCTCAACTGCTTGAAAAGCCTGTACGGGATGGCCCAGCAGCAAAGCTACGAGCGCATTCAGCATATGATCCTGGCGATATCCAACCACCTGCGCTACAATTTCAAGGATAATCTGCAGCTCGTCTCCCTTCAGCAGGAGGTAGATCATGTTCTGAACTATATTCGGATTCAGCAAATTGCTCATCATGTTCCGCCGCTGTGCGAATACAGCGTCGATAGCGCCTTGAAGGATTTTACGATACCGCCTCTATCCATTCAGGCCTTCGTGGAGAACAGCATCAAATATGCAACGAAGCCGAATGAACAGCTGCGGGTCGAGATTAAAGCGATTCTGCTGGAGAGTGACGATGGAGATTATGCGGATATCACCATTCAGGATAATGGCGACGGCTTTACGGATTCGATTCTGCAGGAGCTGAATCATGGGGACAGCAGCTTCTATAAGGATATCCATATCGGAATCAGCAATGTGCGTCATCGCTTGTCCATGCTGTACGGGGAGCGGGCTATGCTTGCCTTTTTCAACACAGAGAAAGGTGCGGTTGCCGAAATCATAATCCCGATCAAGGAAAGAATACAAGACAAGGAGGAAGCTTATGAACGTTCTAGTGGTGGATGATCAATATGATGTCGTGCAAGGAGTTATAGCAGGAGTCAATTGGCAGGAGCTGCATATCGATCATGTGTATCCCGCGTATGGCCCGGACGAAGTCAGAACACTATTAAATCATCATCATGTACATATTATGCTATGTGACATCGAAATGCCGCTGGAGAATGGACTGGAGTTGTTCAAATGGGTAAAAGCTCAATTTCCAGCCATCGAGTGTATCTTCCTGTCTTCTTATTCCGAATTTGAATATGCGCAGGAAGCCATTCAGCTTGGCTGCTTCGATTATATTCTCCAGCCTGCAAGGTACGAAGATATTCAAGCATCCATTGAGCGTGCGATCCATAAGATCCATGCCAATACCCACATGCAGCAAGTTTATGAGTATGGTGCCTATTGGCGGCAAAATGAAGAATTTCTGCTCGAGAACTGTGTCCGCAGCTTCATGCTGGATTTCCGAATGCATCCGCAGCAGCTGCTGCGAGATTTGAGCAATATCCATATTTCCGTCTCTGCTCACGCCCAATTCGGTTCCATTCTGATCCAGCTTACGAAATCGAATCCGAACAAAGAGACCATAAAATATGAGCTGAGAAGTATCGTATCGGAGCTCATAGAGCCTTATAACCTCGACCTGCTGTTCGTGCAGCTGGATCAGGTGAATTATTTGGCACTTCTTTATACGGAGGGTTTGTTCGATGCCCCAATCTCGGAATTGATGAAGCAATTTATCGACATGGCACAAAATGAGCTCGGCTGCTCGGCAGCCTGCTATATTTCGGATATCGGGGAACCGGAAAAGCTTAAACTGCACTATAAAGCACTCTGCCATATGCGGCAGCAAAATGTCGCTATATACAGCAAAGTCTTTACGATGCAGCATCTGAACAAGATCAAGGATAGTTCCTACTCCTTTCCCAACATGCAGAACTGGTCCATGCTCATATCCCATAACAACATTAAGACCGTGCGGGATCAGATCCATAGCTACCTCCTTCAGCAAAAGCAGCTGGGGATTATGTCTGCTGAATTTCTGGCCAGGTTTCATCAGGACTATATCCAAATATTCTTGACAGCGGTTAACCAGTTGAAACTGGAAGTGAACGACATCTTTTTTGAGCAATATCCTTATGCCGACTATATCGAAGCTTATACATCACTGGATAAGATGATAGACCTGGTCCATTTCACGCTTGATTATGTTCAAGAGCACGCCGGAGAGGCTCACCATGCCCTATCCCCCATCGAACGGGCCATTGATTACATCAATCAGAACATCGAGAAGAACTTTAGCCGTGCGGAAGTAGCGGAAGCCATCTATCTGAACCCGGAATACTTATCCCGGTTGTTCAAGAAAGCGGAGGGCATATCCCTGAATGACTTTATTATCACGCGGAAAATGGAAATCTCAAAATCATTGTTAATGAGCACGCACATTCCGGTTCACCTCATTGCTTCCAAGGTAGGTTACTCCAACTTCTCTTACTTCTCCCAGGTGTTTAAAAAACACTGCGGCCTCACCCCGCTCGAATATCGGCAGCAGCAAGGATGAAGGATGGTACTCCGGTGGATCGTTTTAAGCGAATATTGAAAATAAAGCAGAGGGGTCAAAGAATCTTAGAAGATTCTCAGGCCCCTCTGCTTGTTCTCTTCTTCTTTCTTCTCACTAATGCACAACATTCATTAAGCTCCAAATCTCTGCCGATGCCCGATTGTTCTGTATGCTCCTAACAACTTCTTAAGGCTCTTGGATCGTGGATTAAATTGAATCTATACCAAGTCGCCACGATCAGAAATCTTTTACCGTGACTCCCGTCCTTGCGACTCACCCGTTTGAACCTCGGAATGGATATTATCAGGCGTTATTTTCGAAAGTAGATCTTCCAATGTTTTGGTCCGTGGTTTGATGACGAGATGACCATCTTTAAGGTCAAGATCAATCTTTGACCCCTCTTCCAGTCCTACCTCCATAGCCAGTTCTTTTGGGATGCGGATGCCTAAACTGTTTCCCCATTTTTGAACTTGCGACATGCTACCACCTCACATAAATGTTTATACAAAGTATAAACATTTTTTTTGGAATGAAGACAAATTATCGACCTTTCGATAATTTATATCTATATAAAACGCAATTAAGATTAAAACCTAATTAATAGGCGATCAATAGTTTCCATCGGATGCTTATTGATTCGCTTCATAAACTGGCCGACATGAAGCTTAATCTTA
>NZ_JAGGRD010000082.1:2922-7874 GCF_018613005.1 Paenibacillus sp. ISL-20 | reverse complement strand
TGAGATTAAACTGACTTTTCCGCTTAAAGCAGCATTACCGCATTTGGTGTTCTTAAGTAACAACCAAGGGGAAGAGCTCAACGTATTCCTTGGAGATCCACAAATGTCATTCGACTTTGATGAAGGTGATGACGACGCCTACAAGCTTTACCAAGGTGGCCGTCGCGTAACTGCAGATGCTTCCGGTGTGGTTACCTCCGTTGAGCAGCCGGATGAGCAGAAGGATGAAAAAAACAGGCAGAGCTGGACTTCGAAAAATCCGGATCAGAGGGAGCCGCTGAACACAATGATGGACAAGCTGAGGATCCTGCAGGAGATCATCCACCGGCAGATGAAAGTGACGACGAACTTGACGAGCATGAAAAGGAAAACATGGGCGAGGGTTCATCGCAAGAAGGTTCTGATCTTCCGGAATGGATGCAGGAACAGCAGCATGAGGAAAAACCGGATGGACAGGAGATGAGCTTCGAGGATGCTGATCAGGAACCTGCAGAAGACGGTGCCTCTGATTCTGAGGCAATCCAGCCATCCAGTAATGAAGAGATTAGCAAGGAAGAACTGGAACAGTTCATCCTGAAAGAACGCCCTTCTTATGAAGATATTCCATTGGATTTCCCGCTGTTCTTGGAAAAACGTCTAAATGAGGGTAAGACATGGGTTGAGATTTCAAAGATTGCTGGCATTCCTTCCAGCCAAATTCAGCCGAAGTGGAAGAAGTACAAGGAAATGGTCACCAAGATGATGAGAGACGGCGGATCCGCTTAATAGAAACCAGAGTCACAACCCCGGTCGAAGCAGACCGGGGTACCTAATTATATGGTTTTAATAGAACGTCAGTTCTTGTGGGAGGGGGAAGCAGCATGAAAACATCGGTACCTAAACGTGAAAATGAATTGAAGGGGTCGCCCCCGAGTAAAATCATGAACTATAAGCTTGGTCCGGATGAATTGGCACAGATTGTTGGGAAACCGATCCCGGCATCGCATAAAGAGCCGATCAAGTTTAGATCCAAGTCGAAAGAGAAGGAGTAGGAGCATGAAATAACTCAGCCTCTTCTCTGGGATAGGCGGAATTGACTTAGCAGCTCATTAGGCAGGCATGGATGGACAACGCTGCAAGCAAAGGAAACCAGGTAATAGATCAATTTATTAGGTCAGGCATGACATGGTGTGATTTGTCACCACGGATACTAGGCTAGTTAATCGAAATCTATGTGGTTTAACCCATAACCAAATGTAAGTAGAGAGCTACATTCTTTAAAGAGAATTAAGGAGTTGTGCTAAGAATAAAGCGCTAGCTCCAATTACCAGCAAAATAATAACCATGATAATAACAAATTTCTTACCGTTCATCTTTTTCACCTCGGAAAGTGTATATCGGCAGCGATCTGATATATAAATTAACTGCTCAAGGATAGGATACAACAATAAATAACTGAGCACGGAGGAGATTATTAAATTTAATGAAAAGACCCCCATATCCGTGGCAGGGCCGGGGGTCAATAAGCAATAAATTCCTCTCAATGATTATATCACAAAGGGGATTGAGGGGAATGGCGATGGCATGGGGACAAGGGGAACTCTTTCCAACAGCATCCGAAGCAGAGATCCAGCGCACAAAATTCCTGCTCGGAAAATATAAAGAGATGACAATGCTCATGAAAAATTCGAAGAAGATTTAAAGCAAGTGGCCATTGATGGTGAAGCAGCTCGTCGTATCGATCAGGAAGATCTTCATGCTGATAAGACGGCCAACGCTACAATCCTGATTGAAAAGCAACGTTGGGTGTATAAACAGTACAAATTTTATACGCAACAGCTTCAGAGGGCATTCGGATTAATTCAAGACGATGATGAAAGGAAGGCTGTCGATTACAGGTATATGCAGGGCTACTCTTACAAGGAGACGTTGTTGTTCTTTCGGCATGGATTGTCTGACAGCACGATCCGCAGAAAGATTCTTGAGGGGACCGAGAGCATGGCCAACACATTGAAGTTGATGGGATTCTTTGAGCAGAATCATGCGGAGTTTTGAGTTGAAAGTCCAAAGGAAGCTGGCCACATAGTACAGCTTCCTTTTTTAAATTGTTCAAAACAATCCATTCCTAAAATATTCGAAGATTGCTCCTTGCTACCTTTTTAATGTTGTATATGATAGTCACATTCTTCCTAAAAACGACAAATAGAAAGAAATTACTACGAAAAATGAGTCTGTAGAACCTAACTTATGATTCGCTTATATTATATGGTTAAGTATATGTTAAAATTTTCAATTACATAATATGCTCGTACGATCAAGGCAAACCCATTGAAAAATGGGGACGCAAAGCTAAAGGGGCTAACGGATTTGCTGTTAGATGCAAATGCTACTGCCAGCCAGCTACCGAATACGGCGGAGGCCTCCGTCTGTTTTTGGACGGAGGTCTTCTTTTTTGAGATGTTTAAAATTTAAAATAACGATAGCCGAGGTTTCAAGCCTTGACTATAGATGAGATGAAGCACGAGGGGGAAAAGGCATTGGATAAAAGACGAAAAATACATCATAGGAGGTGAGGAGTGAATTGAAGCGGTAAAACCGGCGAAGATCCTAATTTCCAGTTTTACGACGCACACTTAAACGTTGTGGGCAAAGCTCCCGAGTGCTATATCCTGTACGCTTATCCCGTAGAGACAGCGGATTCTAAAGGATAAAGGAGAGTTTAGGTGTAGATTTGTTTTCAAGATAGAAAAATATACATTTTATATTTTTTCGAGAATGGAGGGAAAAAGTTGAGTCTTAGTCATTTAGGAAAAAGTAAAAAAAGAAAATCACTCCTGAAAGTATTATTTTTATTTATGGCCTTTTTAATTACTTTTAGTGGGATGTTTCCATTTGGGTCAGAGGTCAACGCAGCTACTGGCATAACCATTAATAATACTGATTCATATGGTCTTGCTGAGGATGCTGGACAACCATCATTTCTTTATCAAATTGATGGAAACAACCCAAGCGCGACACCTAAGGCAAGCGTCCAAGTCACTGGTGGCATTCCTTACAACGGATTAGTTGTATCTCTAACAGAAAATGTATTTTACGGAAGTCAAGGTAAAACTCTTTATAGAATTGCTCCTGACGGTACAGCCACGTCTGTTACAACATTAGTGGGTGTGGCAGGTAATGCTGTAATTTCTCTAGATGGTACTAAATATTATTACGCTTATAACGACGCAAAAGGTAATATAGTTTTGGGTGTGTATAATTTAAAGACAGGGAAAGAGACTGTCACTCCAATTTCTGGCTATAGTACAAATGCTGTAGGAGGAGATGTGGTTATCGACAGTGCCGGTTATCTATGGTTCGCTGCGAATGATGCAAAAGCTATTATCCAAGTGAATCCAGATACTGGTGAAGTATTACGTATAGTACAGATAACTAATTCGGATGGTATCACTATAGACGGTGGAGTCAGAGGGCTTAGTTTTTTGCCGAATGGTCAAATGTTAATGGCCAGCGGTATGACCGTTCCAACCTACTTTATACTTGATCCGAATACGCTGAGCACTACTTATCTTGGAGCCGGCACTGGACCATTAGTTTGGGACCTGGCGTCACGCGTGGCTGGTAAATTCGATCCCAATCCTCCTGTGCTTGAATCGAATAAAAAAGCAACTCTTCAGGAGAAAGCAGTTGGAAACACAGATGCAGCCCATCCAGAAGTGGGGGACACGCTTCTGTACACAATTCAGACTCGAAACACGATTACAAACAGCATGGTGCACAAACTCCTCATCTCAGACACAATTCCGGAAGGATTGGAGTACGTTCCGGGAAGCTTGAAGATTGACGGTGTAGTCTTCACCGATGCAGTAGGTGACGATAAAGGACATTATGACGCAGGACAGGTTGTCAGTCAGTTTGGTGACATTACAGACACCAATTGGCACACAGTTCAATTCAAAGCGACCATTAAAGCAGGTCAAGCTGGCAAAAACATTCGAAATGTAGCAGAAGTGACTGGTGACAATATCGATACCCCAGATAAGCCGAGCGTAGAAGTGAATGTATACCCGCCTGCAAACCAACCGCCAATGGCATCAGATACTCAAGAAACTACATGGAAAAACACCCCGGTGACTGGAAGCGTGTATGGAGTAGATCCTGACGGCGACCAGCTGACATTTACGAAAGGTAGCGATCCGACAAACGGTACAGTAACGGTGAATCCGGACGGCACATGGACGTATGTACCGGATACAGACTTTACAGGAACGGATAGCTTTACGGTTACGATCAGTGATGGAAAAGGTGGAACCATCACCTCGACTGTGACAGTTAATGTAACTGAGCCTCCAAACTTGCCGCCAGTGACTGAAAATTACGATGTAACAACGGAGAAGGATACATCGGTAACTGGCAGTGTCTATGGGACTGATCCAGATGGGGACACGCTTACCTACGCCATCGAAAGTAATCCGAAGCACGGTACGGTGATCGTCAATCCGGATGGCACATGGAAGTATACCCCAGATCCAGGATATGTCGGCCCGGATATTTTTACAGTCACGGTGAGCGACGGTAAGGGCGGGGTTACGACATCGACGATAACGGTGGACGTAAAGGATAAGCCAAATAACCCGCCAGTATCACCAGGTAAAAACGTAACGACGGAAAAAGGTACATCCGTGACAGGCGATGTTTATGGCACGGACCCGGATGGAGATCCATTGACGTATACTCCAGGCAAGCAACCGGGGAACGGAACCGTCATCGTGAATCCGGACGGAAGCTGGACCTATACCCCAGATCCTAACTTTGTGGGCGAAGATAGCTTTACTGTCATTGTAGATGACGGTAAGGGCAACAAGACCGAGGTTACGGTTATCGTTCGAGTAACGGAGCCGACCACACTGCCAACGGATCCAGGGAACGGAACGAACCCAACAGATCCAGGCAACGGAACGAACCCAACGGAT
>NZ_JAGGRD010000082.1:0-2827 GCF_018613005.1 Paenibacillus sp. ISL-20 | reverse complement strand
GAACCCAACGGATCCAGGGAATGGTACGAACCCAACAGATCCGGGGAACGGAACGAACCCTACTGATCCGGGGAAGGATACGGATACGGGAGACAACGCGACATCTCTGCCTCAATCTGGGGGTGACTCCTCGTCCGGAGAGAACGATGGAGCGCAATCTCCAAGCGATGAAAACGCTGGAGGAGATTCTACTGTACCAGTGGGGGCAAAGGATGGTAACAAGTTGCCGAATACGGCCACCAATCTCTTCAACTTGGGACTCGCAGGACTCATCGCCTTATGCGCTGGCTGGATTCTCGTGTTCAGAAAAAGAAAAGCTTGATTAACGAAAGAAAGCAAACACAATTTCCTTTGGGAAGGTGTTTGCTTTTTTCTTTTTGCTCGAGGAACGAGACTTTTCGAACAGGATTATGCAGAATGTATTGGATATATTAAACAAATAATGAATGATATAATAATGAGAGTTATATAACAGGAAATTTCTGTGACTTTGAAGGTTTGCAGGGAGTTGTTTTGATGAGAAAAACAATATTAATTATTTCAGCTATAGTTTTTGTTTGCTCAGCTTGTACAATGTTCAATAAGTATGAGGGGTATATGAGGCAGGCCAAAGATTCCATGAGGGAAGAGAAATATGAGGAATCTCTTGAGTATATAAATAGTGCCTTAATAGAGGAACCCACTAGTGAAGATGCAATTGTTTTAAAGGCAATGGCGGAAGAAGCGCTCAAAAAAGAAAAAATTGAAGTTGAAAAAGCTAAGTTTGTTGAAATGACAACTCCAATTTATGAAAGACTATTTACACTAACAAAAGAAATAAATGAGGATGCTTCAAATCTCTCCGTAAGTGATGCTGAAATTTTGCGGCCACAGGTAGAGCAAATACAGGCGGAATTGTCCAGAATGTCTAAGGAGTGGAATGACTCAGAAAGGTATTCCAAGGCATTTCAATCATCTTAATACAGCAGCAGATAATTTAAATCTATGCATAACTGCGATTATAGAGATGAACGAATGATTTTTGAGCCTCAAGTGAACATGAGCCGAATTGACCCTGATTTGAACACCACATGATGGTTTTTCCGTGATAGGATGTAACCATAGATAAAAGCGAGAATGACACGCACGGCTGCATGAATGCGGCATATGACCGGGGCGTACCTCTTCTCGCTTTTTCTATTACCAATTGAAAGACAGGAACCAATTTTTTAGATACTGTGTATCGTTTAGTGCATTATAAGAGTGCTGACACAACTAAGAGGGTGACGACACCAGCAACAATACTTACTAAGGCTGATACAAATAAGAGTGTGATTACTACAGTGATAATACTTGATAATTTTTTCGATTTATTCAACCCTAACGCTCCTGTCATATATCTTTACACTTTCCAGAATAATACAAATAGAGAGTGATATCAAAAGAGTTAGGAAATAATCGAAATCGGGACCACAAATGTGTAAAGAGGCATATATCAGGAGTTATTAATTTTGACTCCAATTTCGGTAGTTCGTTAAAATAATCTTGTTCTTCCTCTCTAGTAACTAAGTACAGATGATTTTAAAGCAAAGAGCGCAGCGTTTTTGCTGCGGCCGGCACGGTCGCCATTCTTTAAAAGCGTAACGTGAATGCCAAAAATCGTTATAAAATCGCTGAAGTGCGTACATAAATCGATAGCAGTCGTTCCTTCCTGGAGCGGCTTTTTCGTATTATCAGGTTAGCCAGAATCTTCTGGTTGGCCTTTTTATGTGGTCGTTTTACGATGGGGGGAGCCGGGAGAACGTAGGGGCTTTAGGGGCAATGATCCCGTAATAAAAACTGTTCTCTCACGACCTCCAAAAGACCATGTTTGAGCTGGTAGGGGCGCTAGACCCCGTATCACACGCGAAGATTTGGAACCATCGTGGAAAAGGCCGGTGAAATCAAGGAGAAGGAGTGAGGAAATGGAACCTGTTGTTGGCGTGGATGTCGCTAAAGGTTCGAGTGTGGTACAGGCATTCCGGAAACGAAACGAGCCATATGGAAAAGCTGTAGACATTGTGCATGGAACGAGTGGATTTGAACAATTCGGGGAAATGCTGGGTAGGCTTCAAGCCGAAACGGGTTTGGCTCCAGTGGTGGTGCTGGAAGCAACGGGGCATTATCACCGTGCATTGGTTTCATATTTGGATCGAAGTGGCTACACCTACTACATGGTGAATCCGTTGCAATCCAAACGAGCCAAAGGGACACAGTTACGCAAAGTCAAAACGGATGCCTGGCATCTGGCTGAGATGTACTACCATGGCGACGTGAAGCCGCACCGAACGTGGAATGAGACGTTTACGGAGTTGCAGCATTTGACAAGGCAGCACGAGTTCGTCACGGGAATCTTTGTGCAGGCGAAGCTGAACAGTAGAGCCTTACTGGAGCAAGTGTTTCCGACATACGAGCAGGTATTCTACAATGTGTTTTCGGCAACGTCATTGACGGTACTGGCCCGTTGTTTAGAGGGAGATGCCGAAGATTGGAACGAAGTCATTCAGGGAAGCGCAGGAAGATCCCACTCCAAACGTTGGGCAAATGAAAAAGCTAGGAAACTGGAGGAAGTGCTGGATCACTGGAACAAAGCTCGGCGTAGTCCGTCTCGTCCATCGCCGATCATACAAAATTGATTCTTGGTGGCGTGAGCTGGAACAAAAATCTATACAAGAAAGTTATAAGTGTAGACGGTAAGACAGCAGCCCGTGAAATTCAGAAGGCGGGCTACGCCACTGATCCAAAGTACGCTGATAAGCTGATCGCAATCATACCATGTCACGGCTCGATCTAAAGCATCCATAATGAT
>NZ_JAGGRD010000081.1:0-11251 GCF_018613005.1 Paenibacillus sp. ISL-20 | reverse complement strand
CAGTTTGCATACAGGCCCTAGGAGATTGACACAAATGTACCCCTTTGTTTGGCGACTACGACACAAAACTCCCCTTTTACTCGGCGAAGAGATATTTTACTAAAATCTTTAGAGCATTTCTCTAGCTTAACGATAATTAATCAATTTGGGCAATAGTAAGTCTAGATTTCTATAAAAATCGTTAGTTTCTAGGAAGTTATATGAGTGAATACCAAAAAAATAAGCCGTGTAGTCTGAACTGCACTGCACTCTAAATATTAGATACCATCTAATATTGGAGTTACAGTTTTTATTTGGATAGGTTTAGTACAAGAGATTTATATTTCAAACAGTAGATGATAACAGATTGCAGGATTTTCCATATGGAATCTAGAAATGAGATACAAGAAAGTAGGTCTACAGGATCATGTAGTAAGTTCTTACACTAAGGAGAATCAATATGTCAATTGAATGGAATTACATAAGAACATTTAATAAATCTCAAAATAATGCCTTTGAAGAATTGGTTTGCCAACTCGCTAGAGAAGAAGAAATAAGTGAGAAAAAAGAATTTTACCGTGTTGCCGCCCCTGATGGAGGAGTCGAGGCATATTGTGTTTTAAATAATGGGGATGAACATGCCTGGCAAGCAAAGTATTTTTCTACAATGGGAAACTCTCAATGGAACCAATTAAATGAGTCCTTTGAAACAGCGATTCGAACACATCCAAATTTAACAAAATATTATATTTGTATTCCTTTAGATAGACAGGACCCAAGAAGAGAAAAGCAAATGTGGTTTATGGATCGTTGGAAGGAAAAGGTGCACGAATGGACAGAATACGCTCAAGAAAAAGGAAGGAATATTAGTATTGAATATTGGGGGAGCTCCGAACTCATCCACAGGTTATCGCAAAAAAAACATGCTGGAAGAACTCGATTTTGGTTTTCACAACATGAATTTACAGATGAGTGGTTCAAAAATAATGTAGAGTACAGTATCGCAAATTTAGGGGAGCGTTATACACCTGAACTAAATGTTGAATTAGAAGTTTCAAAAGCATTTGATTTTATGAGTAGAAACGAATCTTTTCGTAATAGTATAAAACAGACATATCATGTTTTTCTATTAGCCCTTAACAAAGCCATTAATCAATTAAGTAAACTCCCCCTTGAAAATGATATACAGAAATTATTGAGTGTGAAAGAAAATCTTGAGATGGAATATTTGACATCACAAAAAGAAGGAATTAATCAAATAAATATTCTTACTCTGAACGAAAATATAGAAACACTTGAGGATGCTCTTTCTCACTGTGAAAGTTACATAGATAGTAATAGAAAAAAAACCACGTATACCAGTGATTATACAATGAACTCAGTAAACAATCTCTGGAATGCAGTCTATGATTTTTCTGTTTTTTTAAGAGGATCATTAATAAAACTTGCCAATACTCCAATTGCTTTGCTTTCTGGACCTGCTGGTATCGGTAAGTCACATCTATTAGCTGATGTTGCACTAAATAAAATAAAGGAAAATAAATCCTGCCTACTCATTCTAGGACAGCATTTTGCATCTGAAGATAATCCTTGGACACAGATTCTTCGTAACTTACTTAGAATTCAATGTAATGAGAATGAGCTGTTGGGAGCTTTGAATGCTAAAGCAGAGGCAGAAGGGGAGAGACTTCTGTTTATAATTGATGCGGTTAATGAGGGTAGAGGAAGATATTTTTGGCCGGAGCATATCAACGGTTTTATTAATGAATTCAAAAAATATCCATGGCTTGGATTAGTACTTAGTATCCGCTCTTCTTATGAAAAACTGATCGCTCCTGACAACTTTATTTCAGATAACAATATTGTTAAACTTAATCACTTTGGTTTTGAAGGATTAGAATACCTTGCATCCAGCTCATTTTTTATGCAATACGGATTAGAACAACCCAGTATTCCATTACTCCATCCCGAATTCAGCAATCCTTTATTCCTTAAATTGTTTTGTGAAGGGCTACAGCGTTCAGGTCTAACGAAAATGCCCAAAGGATTTAGTGGTATAAGCAATATAATCGACTTCTTTATTGATAGTGTTGATAATAAACTTTCGAAACCTTCTTTGTTCGACTATCCAAATGATCGTAAATTAGTTAGAAAAGTAATTGACAAATTGATTGAATATAAACTTAACAAAAGCACTGATATGATAGCGTATGAGGTTGCTTTTGAAATAGCTGACGAGCAATTATCAAAATTTAGTAATAAGCGTCGGTTTCTTGATGCATTAATATCTGAGGGAATCCTGTCAAAGAACCTCGTATGGCACAAAGATAATAATAACTATGAAGAATTTGTTTATCTTGCTTATGAACGATTTGAAGATCACCTTACTACTTCTCATTTGTTAGATGTTCATTTAGATCCAGCGAATCCAGAAACCATATTTCAGGAGCATGAGAAGCTAGCCGATTATATCGACAATTCTCATCAAAAACAAGGAATATTAGAAGCTTTAGCTGTGCAAATACCTGAAAGAATTGGAAAAGAGTTTTATGAACTGCTGAATGAACAACAGAAGAATTATAGATCTGTAAAAGAATCTTTTATTAATAGTTTAATTTGGAGAAGGCCTGAGACAATTAAAGATGGGACAAGGGACTATGTAAATCAATTCATTTTGACTCATAGAGAAAGTCGTGATTTGTTTTTTCAAATGGCATATTCAGTTTGTATTGATCCAAAGCATTTTTATAATGCAGATCGATTTCATGAATACATGATGAAATTCTCATTAGCACAAAGGGATAGTTTTTGGACTACTTACCTTCATGATCAAAATCATGATGGAAGTGCTATGAGAAGGCTTATTAATTGGTCTATGTCAAGTGATGACAAATCCTATTTATTGGAAGAAGTGCGTGTTTTAGCGGCCAAGTCACTTGGATGGCTTTTCACAAGTACGGACATTCATTTCCGCGATTTAGCAACCAAAGCACTAGTAGTGTTGTTAGAGAATAATCTGTCTGTTTCTAAAAGGCTTTTGATTGCATTTGAAGAAGTGAATGATGCTTATGTATATGAGCGTATTTTCGCCGCGTCATATGGTGCCGTTTTACGTTCAGATAACATGAATGGATTAGAGCAGCTTTCGATATATATTATCAATAACATTTTTAATAAAGATGAAGTCTATCCAAATGTCCTTGTGAGAGATTATGCAAGAAATATTGTTGAATTTGCTCAATATAAAGGTGTCATAAAACTTAACGATATAAATATCGTACGACCACCATATAGAAGCCATTTTCCTGTATCTTTTCCAACTAATGAAGAAATAGATTCTTATAAAGCAGAGGATCAATATGGGGGAAGAAATGAAATCCTAAGTTCAATGGTGACTGAATATGGTCGCGGAATTGCAGCATACGGTGACTTTGGTCGCTATGTATTTCAAAGCAAAGTAAACGGCTGGGATAAATTTGATCCAAACGATTTAAGTAATTATGCTTGCCAACTTATTTTTGAGAAATACGGATACGATGCTGTTAAACATGGTCTTTTTGATCGCCATTCTAATAAAGGGGATCGATACAAGAACAAAAAAGAACGAATCGGAAAAAAATATCAGTGGATTGCCTTGTATGAAGTTTTGGCTCGTCTTTCAGACAACTTTAAGATGAGAGATCAGTCTTACTGGGGGAAGAGAAAAAAATACATTGCATATCAAGGACCATGGGAGCCCTTCATTAGAAATATAGATCCAACAGCTTTTAGCCTCTCCACAACTGTGGATTACAATTTATTGGACAATGGATTGCAGAAATATTCGGATTGGGATGGATCAAATGAAGACTGGCTGATAAGAGATAGCGAGTTACCAGACCCTCAAGCCCTCATTTCCATCACAGATACTGCTGGTGAAGAATGGTTAGTCCTGGAAAGAAACCTTTCGTGGAAAGAACTGTTACCAATAGGACAGGATAGAAATGAAACGCCTTATAAGCGACTTTGGTACCAAATACGAAGTTATCTGGTTAAAGAAGAAATGGAAACCGAATTGTTAGGTTGGCTAAAGGAGCAACATCTTATTGGGCGATGGTTTCCTGAGGGATATGAACAGTATCAGGTATTCAGTCGTGAGTTCTACTGGTCACCAGCATATCGTCATTTTAACAACACCAAACCTGCGCAAAAGTGGGAGAAGATATATAAGAACAAATATTACGGTAGCATTATTGCAGAAGTACTTCCAACATCAGAAGGACATAGATGGGAATCAGGATTAGATGAGGAAAAGAATCTCTCATATCTTGCTCCAAGAGAATATATTTATTCTAGTATGAAACTACAATATTCGAAGAATGTAGGAGAATGGCTCGATGAAAAAGGAAAAGTAACGTGTTTTGATCATTCAGTTAAAACGGGGGGCTCTCTGGGTCTATTAATTAAAAAAGATTCGTTTGTTCAATTTCTAACTGAGAATAAATTAAAAGTTTTTTGGACTTGTTTAGGGGAAAAGCAAGTTATTGGAGACTCTTTTAACGATCGTTATAATAAATGGTTGGAACTCTCGGGAGTATATAGCATACATCAAGGAAATGTTGATGGTGAATTAAAGATCTTTAAACAACAAGTTAATTAATTATGTCTCTGCGGAATTATATGACTTCTTTTTTTAAGAAATATTTTGGTTACTTAAGTTACGATGTTGATCATTAGTAAAATGAGTAAAAAGCATAGATGATTAAAACATGCTTATGTAATTTTCTAGGCGCTCATATGACTCACATCTTTGAATGCATTTATTGGATATGATTCTACATTACCCGCTGTCATTATCATAATTGGGTCGAAGTAATTCATCATCATAAATGGGTAACTTGTCGATCAGCACCTCTGGAGCAGGAGTTAAGACATTTGGCTGAATAATAACATATGCAATTGCATGTAATTTTAGGCTTGGAGTGATTAAGATGACATCAAAAATACAATGCCCACTTTGTGGTAAAGATGCAGTACAAATTAGGGACCGGTCTGAAGTATACCTGATTAACTGCCAGAGTTGCGGTAACTTCCAGATCACTCGCGAGTGCTTGGATGACTTACCCGCTGAGAAGAAGCTTAGATCGCAGTTAATCAAGGTATCGGCGTTCACCAGATACCGGACTATCAACAAAGAGTCGGTGGCAACATTATTCATCAGTGATCCTGACAGCTATTCAGAAGGGTATTCGATTCAACAAGTCGTTGATCAATTCCCATCCGTTCCGGAACGTAAACTGAAAGTCCTACAGAACCTTAAATGTCTTTCTAAATATTGGGGCGATACGGTATCCATTGATCGTAAAGACTATGCTGTATTCTTCCCAGAAGCAAATGAAGAGCAGCCGAGCCTAATGATGATGAGGACTTTAGTCGAAGAAGGCTTAGTTTCAGGTGCGGTGAAGTTCCCAACACAACTTACGGTAACGGAAAAAGGTCATTCTCTGTTGAGAGAACTTGAAGCAACCATAACAACATCGCCATCACCAAAGGCACCTGCTCTTGAAGAAACGAAAACGCGCACTCTCTTAGTCCAACCCAGTATTCTGGAAGGACTACATCCAAGAGTATTGGAGGTTGCCCAAAAACTTTTCCAGGATGGACATTTCCGATCAGCTGTCCTTGATACATATGTAGCATTGGATAATGATGTCCAAAAGAAAAGTCATCTCCCCACTACTGGGAAACCTTTAATGGACAATGCATTTTCTAAAAATAGTCCTATTCTAAAATTGAGTAATGCTCCAGACGCCCAATTAGGCGCAAT
This sequence comes from Paenibacillus sp. ISL-20, assembly GCF_018613005.1. Taxonomy (NCBI): domain Bacteria; kingdom Bacillati; phylum Bacillota; class Bacilli; order Caryophanales; family Paenibacillaceae; genus Paenibacillus; species Paenibacillus sp. ISL-20. The sequence continues at coordinate 5,466 of NZ_JAGGRD010000081.1, read as the reverse complement.
GTTACTTTTTTCAGGAGCAGCTATGGGGGTACGTAACGTCTTAGCGCATGACCAGAAGGCGAATCCATCTGAACAGGAAGCATTAGAGCTCCTGTACTTCGCATCGACGTTATTTAGAAGATTAGACCTTGCAGTAAATGTTGAAGCAGAAAAGCTTATGGAGAAGATTTCTCAGCTTAAGTTCACGCTGGACGGAACGGAATCCTCTTTGAACTGCGAAAAACTTAGAGCCTACCTAGCACCTTCAAGGGAGTATGTTGACAGTGCGTTGCATAGGCTTTGTTTCCTTCAAATTCTTGAAATAATCAAAAGCGGATACTTCAATGACCAAAATGCTGGTATCAACTTGTTATTGGAGTGGAATGCAGCGATCTTTGACCACATAACCTATGATGACCATATCGAGTTGATTACCTACATTTATAAGGCAGCAGGTTATACGCGTCCATCCCAAGTTGCTGAAGGGTTGATAAGGGATGGGTTTAAGCCAATAACAAAGAGCCTTAAGTTATTTCAGGAAAACCTACTTTTTAGTACCGAGGTATTTCGCGAGGTGCTTAAGAAAGTTTGGTGGGAAGATGCCTTTTTCAAATCAATCGTAAACTATGCTGATCTAGAGTTTCTGGTACCTTTCCTCAATAAAGTAGTCGATAAAGAGTTCGAGTTAACCCCACGTGACGTGAACAATCTCAGTTATGAGTTGAATCGTGCAGGACGAAAAGGACTTGAAGGACTAACCGATAAGATTGACAAGTTAAACAAGAAGCTTAATAGTTAGCACAAAACCGCCAGGTAAAAACTGGCGGTTTTATTTTGCTTCCTTCTTTATCTGGTTATCTCCTGTTAATGTACAGAAAGTTCTAAGCTTTATCGACCATGTCACTTTCAAAAAGATGAGTTGTCTATTCATTTTCGCCGTTATCTTGAGCATATGCTTGAGTTGCATAACGATAAATTCAGAATGACTTTGTTCCATCAGGTTTCGCGTATTAACTAAACGCAGCTTTAATTTACTAAGTCCATCGCATAAGTCCTAGAGAGATACTAAACTGAAAGGCTGTGGAACAATAGCTCAATAAATACGTGGAGGCTTGCCTCTTCTCGAGTTTCTTTATAGTACCGACGCAGTTAATAAAATAAACTTTTAGGATAAATTCAGGAAAACTGTTCAGCGTTTGTTAATGCTAAAGGTTTAACACAGTGAGAAGTTTGTTTTACAAAGAGAGTTCAGAGCGTGTCTAGTAAATATCAAAAAAGCCGCATGGACATCTATAAAGCACTATTTCGTTTCATTACAGATTCACGTTCTTGGGGCGTAGGGCCTTTTCGACGATTCGGTGTGCTTTGATACTTCACACTGATGGGCTATGAATTTTATTCAGTGAGACAAAGATGTTGTTGATCGTTGTAATCAAAGGTCACTACTTTTCGCCAAAAGCAGTGCTTTTTCGCCAAAGGACTATTCCTCTAATGTGGAGAATATTATACTGATTTCCAAACAAATTTAAGGGGAATTTAGCATGTATTCACCTATTAGGGAAATAAAGAACGAAATGGGTCGAGATAGATTTTTTGTTTTTAGTCGAAGATTGAAGAGAGAAGTAAAGCTCTACGGAAAACTTCAATATGATCATTGGGCAATGGTTGAAACAGACCTTTCAGTACAGGATTACTGCGAAAGGCCGAAAAAGATTGTGGTATCTGTTGCTGGTGAAATCATTGAAACAATATTTGATATGTGGGTAAAAACAAGCACAAATGAAGAATTTATTTTTGTAAGTAATGCTCATGATATAAATTTTAATGACAACCGGAGTAAACAAAAAAAAATCAAAGAACTATTAGCTCAGCAAATTTGGTGTAAGGAAATGAAACAAAACCATCGAGTGGTTACCGAAAAGGATATTAGACACAACCCTATTCTTCTTGCAAATAAGAAAACTCTTATTCCTTATTTTTTACCAAAGAATGAACTTAACAACGAGCTCTATCAAAAAATAACTGATACGGTTCGAAGTCAATCAATGAGTATCCGAGAAATCGAAAAAATTCCCGGATTCCATGCTATATCCGTAAGAAATCAGATTTATGCCATGATCTATCATGGGATTCTTAAATTTAATCATAATCATGAATTTATTTCTTCTCTCACGGAGGTGACCCTAAATGACCAGAAAACGCATGTTGGAAAGGTTGAATATTGATTCAAAGTATTTGGACATAAACAGTTGGCCGATGGTTAATATTCTTCAACTTACTCCTGAAGAGCAAAAAATATATAAACGTAGGGAGCAAGCAGTAACTCTTTATATGCAGGATACCGTAGATTTAAATGAAATTAAGAATCAAACAGGTATAGATCCCAAAGAGTTAAGGGAATTTGTACGGCGCTGTTTGGAATTCGATACTGAAACACAAGCCATTTGGGGATATAGGGCTTTGATTCCCCGGAAAAGAACTTCCCAATATACTCGAAAAGCAGCTCTAGAATCAGATGCAAAATCAAACCAAACCATTAAACTCAACGGTGCTTTTTCAGCCCTCCTACGTCAATTTCCCGAAATTGAGAAAAAAGTTACTAGCGCTTATCTACGACGCAAGGAATCAAATGTGAGAAGGCCTGCTCTTACTGGGGAAGAAATACACCGCTATTTTTTAAAATTATGTGAAGAGAAAGGAATAGGTTTACATCAGTATCCATTTAATACAGAGGATAAAGCTTATCGTTCCTTGTATCGTTTCTTCGAAAAAATCAAGAAAACTCACTTTACAGAGGCAGCAAAACTTTATGGAGAAGAATCTGCAAGGCAATCAAAATGGCAAGGGAACAAAAACGAAACAGAGGACTTATTACTAAGAAAACCGTACCAGCGCGTTCAGTTTGATGGTCATAAAATTGACGCCATATTCACCATCACATTTACGACGCCTGAAGGAGATACCATTACTGAAGTGATTGATCGAATTTGGCTTCTTGTAATTGTTGATGTGGCAACAAGAGCTATCCTTGGCCATCATCTATGCGTTAATAAAGAATACAATCTGGATGATGTATTACATTGTGTTCGTAACTCAGTAGTGCCCTATAAAGAAATCACTTTTACAATTCCAGGTATTTCTTATCACGAAGAAGGAGGTATTCCTTCTGCTAAAATCCCTCAAGCAGAATGGGCACTTTGGGAAGAATTTAGTATGGATAATGGGCGTGCTAACTTAGCAAAACTCGTTAAGGACAGATTGCAGCGAATCGTAGGTTGTAGCGTTAATTATGGACCAGTTAACACTCCCGAACTGAGGGGTATAATTGAACGATTATTTCGAACGTTGGAAGGATTGGGTTACCGCAAACTCCTAAGTACGACTGGAAGTAATCCTTCTGATCCTATTAGAAACAACCCTGAAGATCAAGCAAAAAAATACGATATATCTTTAAATGATCTAGAAGAATTGACGCACGTCCTTATTTCAGATTATAACGGAATGCCCCACAGCGGTATTCGTAATTTTACACCTATAAAATTAATGCAACAACGGATTGAAAAGGGGATGGAACCTAGAATTTTAGACCCATCTGAGAGAAAGGGGGCGGCCTTTTTCTCACTTCAAACTAAAAGGACTGTGACAGGGAATGTTAAGCAAGGAAAAAGACCATTTATCTACTATGAAGGAGTACCTTATCGTAATGATGTTTTATCGAATAGTGCTCTTTTGATTGGAACAGATTTAACCTTAATTGTAAATATAGATGATATTCGAACGATACGGGCGTTCTTACCAGACGGAAGTGAATATGGTTACTTAACTGCATATGGTATATGGGGAGTTACTCCTCATTCACTTCGTACTAGAAAAGCGATCAATAAATTAAAAAAAGATCGAAAAATATTCTTCAATTCCTATCAAGATCCATTCCAAATTTACCATGAATATATAGCTTCAAAAGCAAAATCAGTAAAGAGTATGAGAAATAAGCTGGCTCAATTGCAAAGAGATCTTCAAACTGAAAAAACGATGCAATTAGAGAATGAAGAAGAAGTCCAACGAGTAAATGATACACAACCTCATTGGCATAGTATAGAAACATCAGATCAAGATGACGAAAACAATGAGGATCGCCCTTTTCGAACGTATAATTTCTAAATTTTGAGGTGAGCTTATTTTGAATACTTATCAACGTCCATTAATTCCTCCTAATACCCATCCAATTGAAACTGGTAGATATTTTATTGGTACTAAAGAAGTAAGGAGAATGTATAGTCACATTAAGCAATGGATCGAAAATCGCGCACCTGGTGGAATCGCTCATGGACGACCAAGATTAGGGAAAACATGGGCAATTAGTTATATGGAAAAGGAATTACCTATCGATTTTGGGGAGGATTTGCCTGTATTAAAAATAAGATGCGAGCAAAATACCCGAATCAATGAAAATACGTACTATGAAGAACTTCTGAAGCAGCTGGGGCACGCGTTACCTTATTCGGGTCGTAAACCTTTAAAAAGTGATCGTTTAAATAAATTCCTTCAAGAAAAGGCGGAACGTTCAGGCAGTAATCGCATCATACTATTTATCGATGATGCTCAACGTCTAGTTCCACTCCAATACAACGTACTCATGGATATTTATAATTACTTAAAAGAATGTGGTATTAGTTTGACAGCTATCCTTGTTGGTCAGGAAGAATTGAAGCATGTTAGATCAGCTTTTATTAATGCAAAACAAGGACAAATCGTGGGGAGATTTATGGTTCATGAGTATAGTTTCTCAGGTATTAAAACAAAAGATGAACTTAAAATTTGTTTAAATGGTTATGATTCATTATCAGAGTACCCTACTCATAGTGGTTGGTCTTATACAAGATATTACTTTCCTGATGCTTATGACCAAGGATTTCGCCTCGAGCATTGCACAGAAGAGTTATATTCCACTATTGAAAATGAAAGAAAGGTAAAAGGAATTAACAAGCCCTTAGAGATCCCGATGCAGTATCTTACATTAACCGTAGAGTATGTATTTAAGAGATATGGAATTAGCGGAAAAAACGTTACTAGTCTTTCACAGGTCCATTGGTTAGACGGTTTAAAAAAATCTGGGTATATTGAAAATGAACTGTATAATGATCTGATTTAAAGCAGGTGACATTAAATTGATTCCACATTTTAAACGATACTTATTTTCTGAAAATGGATCACTAACATGGAATCGTTCTTGGATCAACGAATTAGAGTCTCCATGGTCTATTTTTGAGAAGGTCAAATTTGCAAACAATGCTTCAACAAAGGAATTGTTTGAATTATTTGGTAATGATGTGATTAAAAACAAAAAAAGTAGAATTGGAAAAAAGAATCATAATCTTTATTCGTTATCTGCTTTTGATGATGAATCGTTTAAAAAATATCTGGGATTCTCTTTAAAGGCATACAATAAAGACACCCTTGATGAGATGAGGCCACTGAAAAAGTCCT
>NZ_JAGGRD010000080.1:0-14452 GCF_018613005.1 Paenibacillus sp. ISL-20 | reverse complement strand
CGGATTCATCACTTGTAGAAGCGCTTGCTGGAGAAAGCGATCCATCACGGTTGGGATACCCAGCAACCGTACACCGCCTCCGGGTTTGGAGATTTTCACCCGTTTGACTGGCGCGGGTTTGTAGGTACCTGCCTGGAGTTCGGTTTTCACCGTTTCCCAGTGCGTTTTCAGGTAAGCTTGTAGCTCGGCTACCGTTACTCCGTCCACACCAGGTGCTCCGCCGTTCTGGACCACCCGTTTGTAAGCGAGCCGAAGGTTGTTTCCTTCGAACATTCGCTCCAGCAGATCGTTCTGATCTTCGCGAGAGGAAGTGGCGACTTGTGCCGACGAAGAACTCGGCACTCCGGCATACCCTGACGGCTTCACCGCTTCTCTTTGCCGTAAGCTCTCTTCCGAGATGTTCTGCTGTCGTTGCTCTTCATGCGAACGCATCGGTTTCCTCTCTCCTTTCGGTTCGGCCCTTCCGGTTTCCGGCGTCCCGTACTCCCGTACTATGGCCTCTGCTGACTCCTGCGGGTTCAGCGTAACCTCTCGGTTACGGTTACGAAGTGACTTCGCTTTTTTTTTCTCCCGCAGGCCTCCCCAGATAAGAACGCCATCTTTCTGCCCGCGACCACTGGAGTTTACAGAAATAGTCCTTGGCGGCTTAGGATTTCGTTGTGTTTAGGCAACTCATCCGGCGATCCCTGCCTCAAATCCAGTTCGTGTACCTTGACCCGTGCTTTTGCCTCCGGCTTCCTTCAGATTCCGCCTCGCGACGGACACCCTTGCCTTTGGCTAACGGTAGGCGCTCGCCAGCCCCCGTTCGGGACTTTCACCCTAGAGATGACGCCCATGCTGGACGTACGATGAAAAACCAGGCTGCATGCTCATGCAAACCTGGTTTTTTTGTGCCTATTACCGCTCGTTTTTTGTCTGGTACAGATACAGTGTAAGCGGGGTGAAAATAGCGATAAACAGCACGCTGACTCCAATTCCGGTCATAATCACAGGCATGGTTGCCGTGCCGTTCATCAGTCCCCTGATGGTGGTTGCCGCCATACTGATCGGATTCAGATCGATGAGAATGCCCGTCCATTTTGGCATCGTCGACGAATCCACCAGAATGTTGCTGGCGAACAGCAGCGGGTATATCGCAATCATGCTGGACCCCGAAACCGTCTCCGGCCGTTTGGCCACGACGCCGATCAGCGCAAATATCCAGCTGACGCTGAATGCAAAAAATAGGATGAAAGCAATGGCGAGTACAATTTGGATGACGCTGCCCTCGGGGCGGAAACCCAGCGCAAGCCCTGTACCCAGAGCAACGATAACGCCGACCGTATAGCGTAAACCATCCGTCAGGATGGAACCAAGCACGGAGGCGGGCTGCCAAAATGGCAGCGTTCGAAAACGATTGTATACCCCTTTGGTAATGTCCGAGCATATCGTGGTTCCGCTATACACCGTCATGGGAACGACTGTCAGGATTAGAATGCCGGGCAATCATTCGACCCATTCGCCATCCTGCGGAATTTCGATTTTGGCGCGCAGCCCTTCCGCTGCCAGACGACCGGACAGCCCCTCTCTTGTCACAAGGCAGTGGTTGATGGCTTCCATATGGACCGCAACCGCCTTCGTATAGGGAGCATGGTGCAGCAGTTCGATCACATCGTCCTCATCCATGATGATCGGATCTCCCGTGAGAAACCGGGCACCGCCGGCGTTGACAACCGTCATTTCAGGCTTGTGGGCATCCAAAACTTCTTTCACTTCATCACACCAGATGGTATCGCCTGCTATATACAAGGTCGGCTGTCCTTCTGCTTTCAAAATAAAACCGGATACCTGTCCCATCATCTGACCGATCTCACCCGTGCCGTGATGACCGCCGGTTCGGATTATCGTAACCCCCTCATATTCCAAGGTTTCCTGGACTGCCGTCACGGACGTAAAGCCCTGCGATGACAAGGTATCCTCGTCCCCCGGTTGACACAGGATCGGCGTCGTCTTTGGCAGTGCATCAATAGCAGCTTGATCCCAGTGATCCGGGTGCAGATGCGTAACCAGCACCACGTCCGGATGGAGCTTGTCAGTCACGGAGAACGGCAGCGGTACAAGCGGATTCCGTCTGTCATTTGCGGAGTTGATGACCGGCGGGTTCGCCTTAGCATCGCTAAACATCGGATCGACCAGCAGTTCAAGATGGGCGTACTGCATTCTTAACGTAGCATTACGTATAAGTTGAAGTTTCACTTTCATTTCCCCTTTGCATCATTTATTATGGTTCTGAACCCATTATAGAGAACGCTGATATTCCCGCCTACAGCTTCGTGAAAGGAATTAGGGGGACTCACTTTCATCGTGAAAGGATATGACCATGCCAAGCGCTCATGAACTCGACGAAGTCGATCTTCGCATATTACATCACCTGCTGGAGGATGCTAGCCTGTCGCACAAAGCCATCGGAGAGCGGGTGCATTTGACGGGACAAGCCGTAGGGGCCCGTGTTCGTAAGCTGCAGGATCTGGGTGTCATTGAAGGCTTTACGCTTCGTTGGAACCCGGACAAAATCGGTCTGACCGTACATGCTTTTATCACCATGTTCTTGGCGTTAAATACGGCTCATTCTCCCTTCTTATCCTTTGTTCAGTCCCACGACATGGTCGCCGAAACCCACCGCGTCAGCGGTGAGGGCTGTTATTGGCTCAGGGTACGGGCCAGCTCGCCCAAGGAATTGAATGATTTTCTGGAAGAGCTTCTGAAGTACGGGAATTATAAAGTCAGCCTGTCCATTGATCAGGTGAAATAAAAAAGAAGAAGCCGCGGATCCACGAGATCGGCGGTGTTTCTTCTTGGTGTTTATTATGAATTTTTCATATGATGTATTTTTAATATAATTCCATTTATTTCACCGCATTTTCTTCAGCCATCAATTCCCGCGCATATTCGTTCAAATTGATGGATTCGCCGTGATTCAGCCTCGATTTCTCTGCCGCGAACGCAATAAGGTGGCTTCGTACGGAGGCACTGGCCGACGTCAGGCTCTCCTGCCCATTATAGCTCCGAACCTCTCTCAAGAAGCTGGCCACAATTCCGCTGTCGCCCCCGCCATGTCCGCTGGACTGCGAAGGAATCGTAATCTCCGTTTTCTGTCCGGTCAGAAAATCGCAAACCGTAATCTTGCCTTCCTCTCCCCGAAGCTCGCCGCGGGTGCCCATGATCTGAATTCTGCGCTCCTGTTCATACGTAAATCCGCACATGCTGAACATAGCGGTGGCACCGCCCTCAAACTCCATGTTGACGACCTGATGATCTACCACGTTATTATCGCTCCGATAGACGCAGCGGCCATAGTCCGTATCGCGAAGCCCTTGAATGATATTCGGCTTGGTCAGCTCCTGGGTGAAATGCCCCGCCCATCCCTTGTATTGATCGCTCAAGTAAAACCGGGGTGCCGAATATGGACAAGTCTGTTCCACTTGGCAATCAAGGCAGCGGTCGGCCGAACCTTCAGGGGCCTGCTCCTCCCGAAAATGCACCAGGGAGCCAAACGAAGTGACCTGCGTACACGGCCGGTCCATCAACCACGACAGCACATCCATGTCATGGCAGGATTTGGCCAGTATCATCGGGCTCGCCTTGTCGGAGTTATTCCAATTCCCCCGCACAAAGCTGTGCGCGATATGCCAGTATCCCACATTTTCGTTCAGCTGGATCGAAGCCACCTCGCCGATGGTCCCTTCCTGAAGCACGCGTTTGACGGTACTCCAAAAAGGGGTATATCTCAGAACATGACATATGGTCAGCAGCCGGTTGTTGCGAATGGCCGCCTGCTCCATCTCAAGACACTCCTTCGGTTCCGGAGACATCGGTTTCTCGAGAAGCACGTGATACTGTTTCTCCAGAGCTTGCATGGTTGGGCCATGGTGCATGCGATCCTGCGTACAGATGACGGCGATATCAGCAAGCCGGGGCTCCGCCAGCAGCGGTTCCCAGGATTCATAACACCGCTCCGGCGAGATTCCATGCTTCTCGGCAAAACGGATTCGCCGCGCCGGATCGGCCTCGGCTACGGCCACGAAGGTCAGCTCATGCGGGTAATCCAGGGCATAGGGGGCATAACCCCCGGCGCCGCGCGCGCCTGCCCCGATCAATATGGCTTTCAATTGTGTCATATCATGTCGCTCCTTTTAGGTTCTGGTACACGCATTTATTTGGTATATCGGTCTGCCGCGGACTGGTAAATGGCCAGATAGCGCTCCGATCCCATTTTTTGCAGGTTAGCTACATATTGGTCCCAGTTATCAAAGGACTCGTTGCCAGCTATGAATTTATCCCGCATCTCATCCACGTACGTGTTAATGTCGGTCTGGATACTGGTAAGCTCGGACTGCTCATCGGCCGTAAAGTTAAACGGCGGCCAGACCTTGTCCTGAGGTATGACGTACGGCTCGGCTTTTTTTGCATTCTCTACGGACGTCGGCAGGCCTTCCGCTCCCTTGAAATACTTCTGCGTCACGAAGCCCGGATAATATCCGCCAGGCCATATCAGATACTGCCCTACCGCCTGGTCCAGACTGAGACCGTCCGGATTGTTCTTGATCTCGTCCACGTAATCTACATTGCCTTCTGCATCTTCCTTATACGTTTCGTCATTCCAGCCCATGAAAAACATGCGGATGCCCTCGTCGCTGTAGAAGTAATCCATCCAGCGAATTAGCGCGGCTGGATTCTTCGCTTTATCGGTCAGGACAAACATCCCGATGTTCCCCAGCGGAGAGCCCGTGGCGCTGAACATCTGATCGCCGTGCGGCCCCTTCAATACCGGAAGCCCTACATAACCCTCCTGGTTGTAAATGGCGACCGGGTCCACATTATCAACGACGCCGAGAAGACCCTCCACGCCTTTGGCGTCCACTTCCGTGCTCTTCACGGACATGATATCCTGTTCCAGCAGGCCGTCCTTGTACAGTTTGTTCACGAACTGAAGCAGTTCCTTGTATCTTGGATCCGTCGGAATGAACCGGACCTTTCCGCTCGCCGGATCGGTATCCACGTTAATGTTCGAGGTTCCGTGATAATTGAGGCCGAACGAACCGCGCAAATAGTTGACGATGCCGGCGGTTCCCACACCACCCCAGGCATATTCATCCTTCTGGCCGTTGCCGTTCGGATCCTTCTCCTTGAACGCCTTCAACATATCGTAGAATTCATCCAGCGTCTGCGGCTCTTGAAGGCCAAGCTTGGTCAGCCACTCCGACTTCACCCACGGCGTTCCGTACAGCACGGATCGGAACTCCGGATCAAACAGCGTCGGCAGCCCGTAAATGTTGCCGTCCGGCATCGTAATCCCCTTCTCGATGACCGGATACTTCTCCATCAAAGCTTTAAAATTCGGCGCGTATTGATCAATCAGGTCATTCAACGGGATAAAAGCGCCCTGCTTGCCGTATTTCAGCAGATCTGCTCTCGGGAATGCGGAAGCATAGAACATTTCCGGATAATCACCGCCGGCTAGCAGCAGGTTGCGTTTTTCCGCCAAATTGTCTTTATGCACCGTGTCCCACTGTACCTCGATATTGGTCATTTTCTCATATTCCTGCCACAGCTTGATGTTGTTCCAATCCGCGTTGGCAAAGAACTTTCCGGCAAAACCGGTCACCGTCATCTTGTCATTGACAATCGGAAACCCCGTCTCATTCATCGCTGTTTTCCCTTCACCCGCGGAGTCCGATTCAGCCGTTCCTCCCGAACCTTTCGAACTGCAGCCCACCGTCAACGATACCGACAACATGCAGGTCAACAGAAGACTTCCCCATTGCTTCAGCTTCATCCGTAATCCTCCCCTTTTCATGTTCCATCCATATATCCATGCAAGGATTTATCCTTTGATGGCCCCAATCATAACGCCTTTGACAAAATACCGCTGCAGGAACGGATAGAGCGCCAGCACGGGAATATTAGCCACGACCAGCACCGCGTACTTAATGCCCTCCACTTCCCTTTGCTGCTTGATCGCCGATTCGGTCGACATTTTGACCATGTCGTTCGTTTGCCCCTGAATCAGAATTTCGCGCAGGATGAGCTGCAGCGGAAATTTATCTTTATCCGATAAATACAGAAGTGCATTGAAGAACGCATTCCAATGACCGACCGCATAGAACAAAATGGTCACCGCGATAATCGGCATGGACAGCGGCAGTATAATCCGGGTCAAAATTTTAATGTTCGAGCATCCATCGATCGTCGCGGCCTCCTGCAGCTCACCGGGTATGGACTGCTGAAAGAAGGTACGCATAATGATGATATTCCAGATGGATACAGCATTCGGGATAATCATGACCCAGAGCGTATTCAGCATGCCGAGGTTCTTGATCAGCAAGTACGTCGGAATGAGTCCTCCGCTGAAAAACATCGTGAAGACCAGCAGCGCCATGATGGCATTTCGCCCGACAAAATCCTTCCGCGACAGCGGATAGGCTGCAAGGATGGTCATTGTGAGATTAATGAACGTGCCAAGCGACGTATACACCAGCGTATTGGTAAAGCCGCTGATGATATCCTTGTTCTGGAAAATTTTCACATAGGAATTCAGGTTGACTCCCTTGGGCAACAGCAGCATCTCGCCCCTCAGAACCGCCTGCGGGTCGCTAAACGATGCGCTGAGCACAAAGACCAGCGGGTACATAACAATGATGGTGACCAGGATCAGAATCGTATAGTTGATAACATTAAAAATGCGGTCCCCTCTGGTTTCAATTTGCATGGCTCTTTCGCTCCCCTCTTTACCAAAGACTGGTCTCGCTCACGCGCTTCGAAATAAAGTTCACGACAACCAGCAGTACAAAATTGATGACGGAATTAAACAATCCGATGGCTGCGGAGAAACTGTACTCGGCATTCTGAATCCCCATTCGGTAGACATAGGTGGCAATAATGTCGGAGCTCTCCATATTCAGGTTGTTTTGCATCAGGAGCACCTTCTCAAACCCGATCCCCATAATGCTGCCCATGTTCAGGATCAAGAGGATGATGATCGTTGGCATAATGCCTGGGATGTTAATATGCCATATGCGCTGAAGCCTGGTCGCACCATCAACACGCGCAGCTTCGTGCAGCTGGTTGTCTATGCCGGCAAGGGCTGCCAAATAGATAATGGAGCTCCAGCCCATGGTCTGCCATACATCCGATAGAACGTACAGAGATTTGAACCAGGAGGGCTCCGTCATGAAATTGATCGGCTGACCGCCAAACATTTCAATAAAATGATTGATGATGCCGTAGCGGGGCGACAGGAAAATCATCATCATCCCGACAACGACCACGGTAGACAGAAAGTGAGGAGCATACGTGATGGTCTGCACGAATTTCTTGAAACGTTCTGCCCGAACCTCGTTCATAAGCAAAGCCAGAATAATCGGGATCGGAAAACCGACCGCAAGGCTGTATAAACCGATGCCCAGCGTATTCTTGATCAGGCGCCAGAAATAATAACTGTTAAAAAATCGATCGAAATGCTCAATTCCGACCCACGGACTGCCCCATATCCCTTTCGTTGCTATAAAGTCCTTAAAGGCGATCTGGATGCCGTACATCGGAACATACTGGAACAGAATGTAATAGGCGATGACCGGTGAAATCAGGGCATAAAGCTGCCAATTGCGTAAGATACGATTCCACAGTAAGCGCTTACGTTTTGTTTCGGGTACCGCGTTTGCTGCGGGCTGCAGGGTCGTATTAGCCAATGAGCATCACCTCGTATGTATGGGATTGGGTTAACCTCGTTTCACTAGCAAAGCGATCTTGACATGCCAACAAGGCATGGGGTATCCACTCATTCAGCGGATTCGTTCCTTTCCCATGAAATAAGTGTAAAAAGTACTCGTTTATGATTTCCCTCCTTTTCTCTGCAATCCGTCATATGACTAAGCTACCACCACCTCAAGCTATCCGTTAGCCAATATGGTTTTTGGAGCGCACTAAATGTTAGATATAGTAACGCAATACTATTTATAAATAAAACCCGAACAAGTCAGGTGTTATTTGATTTCTTGGATTTATTTTGGATGTTTATTTGGTTATTCTCCGATTATATTTGGATATATATTGGTATATGAAAGGCATAACGCTGAGCAAGCGCAGGGCCTAATTCATTAATTAAGAGGAGTTGTTTTATTTTCATAATCTATTTATATAAAAGAAATGAAAGCGCAAACAAAAATAAGGTGAAAATATGCGAAGTGTCGTTTATTTTGAATTCCAAAATCAGAAAATCTATTCCAAACATATCGTTGATTTTCACTCATAATAATATAGCAATATGGCATTGTCAAACACTTTTTGGATTTTTTTGGCGCAAAAACCTCAAACTTTAGGTAAAACCCGCAAAAAACAGCTGTCGGATTTCAAGCCGACAGCTGTTCGATGATCTTTTTTTATCTTTTTATGTCAACTAATCGTACATAATAAGTCAGTTAATTTCACTCTCTTGTGAAACTAGAGGACTCCCGAACAATCAATGAGAATGGCAGTAATATTTTGGTTGCCACCTTGAAATGTCCGTCCAAATAATCCACGATGGATTTGGCAGCCACCCTGCCGATCTCGTATTTGGGCACGGAAACCGAGGTTAATGGAGGCGTTGTATATTGGGCTACATCAATGTTATCCATCCCCACGATTGCGATATCTTCCGGTATGCGACCTTGATTCTCGACAACGGCACGCATGGCTGGAATGGCAAGCATGTCGCTGGCACAAAAAACAGCCGTTGGCCATTGCTCTTTGGGAAGCCCTCCCAATAGCTCGGACATCTTGCTGAAGCTCCGATCCACATTCCATCCGGTATTCATCAGCCACTCCTCGCGCACTCCCAGGTTGGCTTCCAGCATAGCGAATTTATATCCGACATACCGTTCTTCGCTCTCCATCTGCTTGGAATATGCTGGCCCCCCGATATAAGCGATTCGCGTGTGCCCCTGGTCAATCAGGTGGCGCACGGCTGCCCTCGCTGATAAAATCCGGTCACAGTCTACAACGGGCACGGTCAGCCGCTCATCATTCAAACTCACTCCCATGATGGCAACCCCGGCCTGCTGTATCAGTTCAAACAGCTCCTTGTCGTACCAGCTGACGGCTACAATCCCCTGAGCTCCTGTCTCCCTAAGCATGAGGCTTATTTTGTCCGCATCGCCGATTTCCTCGCATGTACGAACGATCGCCGGGGGCTGTCCGAGTTCCTCCATTTTTTTATGGAAACCGGCTAGAACCGTTGAGAAATACGGGTGGTCGTCCATCAGGTTTTGGGGCACGACACAGACAACCCGCTTATCGGCCATGCCGTTATCATGTACGCTTTTGGATGACTCAGGCAGTTTATACCCAAGATCCAGCGCCGCTTGCCGGATTTTCTGCTTGGTATCCTCGCTGACCGGACGGCTTGCATCATTGCTGATGGCCCGCGAAACCGTAGATATGGATACCCCGACTCGCTCGGCGATATCTTTAAGCTTAGCCAATCGCATCTCCTCCTTCGCAAAATTTGGAACCAAATTTTCCGCCATCCATTGATCATAGCATAAACTTTCTCATTTTGGGGCGTCAAATTGATGTCCCTTTCATCTCTGGAGAAGGGGGTTATGTCTTAAATATTCTTTCGTTTTCCGACCTTGTTTGAAGATGCTGCATATCAGGCGCCGTTACAGCATAGCTGTCACCAGCGGTTACTCACATTAAGCTTCCAATGGCACGCGCTCGGTGCTCTCCCGCTTTCCTAATCGGAAAAGTACTAACGACACTCCCACGGCTATAGCAACGCCCCCGGCACCGATCCAGGTGATGGACGATAAGGACCATTGCTCCACGGCAACTCCTCCGATGCCTGCGCCAGCAGCCATAGCGAGCTGCATCACGGACTGGTTCAGGCCTAGCATAACCCCGGATGAATTCGGCTCCAACTGGACGAGGTTATACTGCTGCGTCGGACCCGAAGACCAGGCGGATAACGACCATATCACAAGAATCGCAAACACGAAGATGACAGATACGGATGCATGGGTAAAATTCAGAACGATTAACGCAAGAATATGCAGAATCATACCACCGGTTAATGTGAGCGGTACTCCCCATCGATCCGTACTGAATCCACCGAACTTGGAGCCAATGAGACTGGCAATGCCAAAGGCAAACAATGCTGCACTAATCAGACCTTCGTTCAGGCCGCTGACTTGAAGAAGGTAAGGAGACAGGTACGTATAGGCAATGGAGTACCCGCCTAGCCAGAAGAACGTGATCGCCAAACCGAGTGCGACTTTAGTCTTTTTGAGCAGCGCAAATTGCTGGAGCAGTGGCACGGGAGCATCTCCTTTTGTTTTCGGAATCGCCTTATGCAGCACGATCATGGAAACAACCCCTAGAATGGCAATGAAACCAAATACGGATTTCCATCCAAAAACAGCAGCTACGACACGACCGAGGGGGACGCCAATGATCAGGGAAGCTGTGAAGCCCATGACAACCGTAGCGATTGAACTCGCCTGTTTACCCGGCGGCGCGATTTTGGCGGCAATCCCGAGTGCCGTTACAACTACCATCCCTGCGCCCATCGCCATAATAACGCGCGCAATCACAAACGGAATATACCCCGGAAGGGCAAATGACAATAGATTCGCGATCACAAAAATACCCAATGAATAAACCAACAGCTTCCGTCTCTCCACTCTAGCGGTCAGCGCCATAAGAATAGGGGTCAAGATCGCATATACCAAAGAGAAAATCGTGATTAGCTGGCCAGCAGCGGTTATCGTAATTCCTAACGAATCCGCAATTTTATCCAAAACTCCCGATATAATATACTCTGATGTTCCCACTAAAAAACTGACGATAGCCAAAAAATAAATCTTCCAAGCACCTGTCATAACTGCAAATTCCACCTTTATTTTGAATTTATATATCGTGAATTGTCGATATGTTAAACCAATAAAAAGACATATCGCAATATGTAGATATATTGTACGGTGCAAGACTGAATATTCCTTATTTCTTAAGGAATCATTCAGTACCTGCGTTATATCTCCTGCTTCAAATACTCTCCGATTTCCTGGATAACTTCTTCATCCCGCTTATAATACGTGAATTTTCCAAGCCGCTCCGTCTTGATCAAACCTGCCCGATGCAGAATCGATAAATATTGCGATGCGGTGGACTGCGTCATATTCAGTTTCTCGGTGACCTGGCTTACGCATACCCCGACTTTCCTCATATCAATCCCTTCGTGGGGTGTAAAATGTTGTTCCGGTTCCTTGAGCCACTGCAATATTTCAAGCCTCGATTCATTCGACAACGCTTTAAAAACTTCGATTGGTTTCATACGTATCATTATATCGAGAATTATCGATATGTCAACCTATTTCCCTCAAATACCTCCCGAACGAATGCCATAGCGTCTCATAGCACTCGCGTAGAACCATTCATGTGCCGTATGCAGCGCCGTCTCTTCGTCGATCCACCCAGATAGGATCCGTTCCCACAGAAACTCGGCAGCCAGCTTCTTCACAAGCAAAATCTTGCCGTAACTCCATTCCATGCAGCGGGCATCGGAGACGATAATCGAACTCTTGCTTGCCGGGAGTGCCTCCAGACGGTACTGCATGCTGTCCCGGTAGGTGCTCGCCCGGAAGTTGAACCACCACATGCCGCCGACATGAACGTTCGGGAAATTCCAGGCTGCCTGCACCGCATCAAGATTGTTGAGTTCCGATGCAAGCACAAGCTCAAATTCACAACGATACGACTCAAACAAAGCAGTCAGCTTTAGAATCCGCTCTGTATCGTTGGCCGGGAACGCCGCACCGCACCACGACCTCTCTACTCCCAGAAACAGCTGTACGAGCAGGCCGTTCCGCTCCGCAGCACTACATATGACGTGCAGCAGCTCCATCAGAATGTCGTCACACCCGCTTGCCGGTCCAATCTCCTTACGGATGTTCGAACTCGATTCATACCGCGGCAGCGTTGTCATGATGCCCAGGAGGCTTGCTTCGCGAAATCCGCCGAGCAGCAGGTCAATCTCGCCTCCCACATCCAGAAAAGTCCTGGCCGGATCATTAGATTGCACGATGCGGTCAACCCATGGACCCAGCACGCCGTCAATCCTGGGGATCAATACGGCATCATCCCGCATGCCTTGAAACGTTGCATGTTCCGGATGATTCACGACAAACCGGCGGATGTTCATCCGGTCTGCCGTTTGTTGTGCCCAGCCCTCTTCGGCGGACGCTTGCCCAACGCGAGCCATAGCTTCCCGCACCGAATGTTCATCCTTGATGGTGACTTCGTATAATTCACGCATAATGGAGGTGAATACCCAGTTCATCAGCGTGCTTCTCGTTGATTGATAGGCTTTTAGAAAAGCAGCAATTCGCTCCGCCTCTGGCAATTTATCCGCTTCATCCGGGTAGCCACCGGCTTGCAACTCTCGGTAGAACCAGAAGTAATGGGCGATCTCCCAAAAGTCCCTTGCGCCAAGCCGGTCACCGATAAGATGGGTATGGGTATCGAAGACCGGCAGCCCCATGATTTGCTCGAAGAATACAGCTTGTTTGCCGCTCATATCATGCAAGCTCATGTGAACATCTCCTTCTCTTCATGAATCGGTTATTTCCGGTTTTCCGAGATGACAACGCCCTTCCCTTCGTTGTAGCGGTCTGTGGTTTCCTTAATAATCTCAAGGCCACCCTTCTTCTTATATTCCTCAATCACTTTCGGCCAATCCGAGATCGGCTCTCTGCCATAAATCATCTTGATCATATGATCGAGAACCAGCTTCGGCCCCACGTCATCGCCTTGCGGTGCGGTATCCGGATATTTGGAATACGCGTCCAATGCCGGGGAGAAGCGGATCGACCCCAGCCCTTCCTTGAAAACCACCGTATCCATGAACTTGATCATGTCCTGTCCATCCTCGGTCAGCTCTTCCTTTGCCTTGTTGTACACCATATCGTGGACGAACCAGAACATGCTGCGGAAACCGTCTTCATCCATGGCTTCAGGCGTGGATGGAGGCGTGAACTTGATCGCGCCATTCTCCCGGGTGTAAGTTTCACCTTCAATGCCGAATGAGAAATATGTCTCCGCCTCCGGCGTCAGCATCCAGTCAAAAAACTTGATAATGCCGATGGCCTTCTCCTCTGAAACCTTGCTATTAATATAGTAGGATGTATTAATGCTTGGATACAGAAGATGGCCTCCGGTGTTCTCCGGACCGCGCGGCGATGCAATGATATCAACCTTGGCGTCTGGTACGGCATTTTTCAGCTTGCCGCGGAAGCCTGCCAGAAGCTGGGCGTTGGCGGACCACATGCCGGATTTACCGCTCTCAATGTTTTTGCCATAGTCACTGGAGGTCAGGGTCGCAAAATCTTTGGGAATCAGACCTTCATCGTACATGGTCTTATAGGTCTCCAGTGCCTTCGTCATATTTTCCACGTCAAAGAACTTGGGAACAACCTCCCCGTTCTGCAGTTCGCACTGGGATGGCAGCGCATCGAACGCTCCCAGAATCGTGTCGGCATATTTAAAGTTCTCCCGCATTTGATATGGGAACTCGACACCTTCCTTCTTCATCGCACGCATTACGTCCAAAAATTCATCCACCGTTTTTGGTGCCGGGAGCCCTGTCTTTTCCAGCAGATCGGTCCGGATATACAGCCCTCTCCGGGACGGATTGGACAGCCATGCCGGTATTCCGTAAATTTTGCCGTCATAGCTTGTCTCCTGCCAGGCTTCCTTCGGCACGCTCTTCATCAAATTCGGAGCATGCTCCTTCAGCAAGTCGTCAAGCGGCATAAATACGCCTGCTTCTACGGAACCGGACATCCCCTTGCTTGTAGCCCCTCCCACGTTCTGAACGACATCAGGAATATCATTAGAGGCAAACATTAAAGTCATTTTGCTGTCGAAGTCCTTCAGCGGCAGCATGGTCAGTTCAATATCCGTATTGGTCAGCTTTTCAAGTTCCTTCACCCATCTCTCTTCATTTACGTCCTTCGAACGCTCGGCATGTTTGTTTCCGCTGGTTGCCATGGACATCGTGAAAGACAGCTTGCCATCAGCGGCAGCGCCGGAAGAACCGGAGGTTCCGCCATCCGCTTCCTTGGCACCATTACAGCCGACCGCGGTTAAGGCGATTAGCGCGCTCATCAAAACCAAACTCCATTTTCTTCTCATCCATATCGCTTCCTTCCATATTTCTTACAGATTGTTTACCTTTGCCATTTCTAATAACTGCTCGAATTTCGAGCTGCTCATCTCCTTGTGAACCGGATATCCCTTTCCCCCTTGAGCGCATCACCTCAAAGTCTAAAGCGCTTTCACAATAACATTCAACACCTGTGTATTAACATGTACTTTTTTCTGATCGCATGTGTTTTCCTATGCTGGCCGTTCTTCAAATCATAACCACCCGTCCAAC
>NZ_JAGGRD010000079.1:0-5627 GCF_018613005.1 Paenibacillus sp. ISL-20 | reverse complement strand
ATGATTGACGCGACAATCGTCCGTGTCCACCAACATGGATCGGGAGCAAAAGGGGGGGCCTCAAGCAAGCAATAGGGCGTTCTCGTGGCGGACTAACCACCAAAATTCACGCCGTGGTTGATGCTCTAGGTAATCCCCTGCGCTTTAAGCTGACAGGAGGTCAATGCCACGATTCGGTAACCGGCTACGAAATGTTAAAACAGATGGATCTAACGAAAAAACAGGTGTTGGCTGATCGTGCGTACGACACCAATCAAATTCTTCATTTGTTAGAGCAGCAATCAGCTACACCTGTGATACCCAGTAAGAAAAATCGCCGCAAACCAAGAGAATGGGATAAAGAAATTTACAAAGAACGGCATCTCATTGAATGTTTTTTCAATAAAGTAAAACATTATCGTCGGTTGGCGACTCGCTTTGATAAGTTAGCAAGCTCATTCAAGGCTTTTTTAACGCTGGCATCAATTATGGTCTGGCTTGCTTAGGTTTGCATACACGCCCTAGTTCGGGAGAAATGAAGACCGTGTTACTAAAAAAGAATTTCACAAAACTATTATCTGTATTTCTAGCATTCGCTTTGTTAGTAGTTACCCTTGTAAACCCATCGTCCACCGTTAAAGCTGAAGGATTGGATCAACTGGACGGCGTTGAAGTTCTTGTTAATGACGAAAACGAGATTCGGTTAAAAACGGAAATAGATGGGTTGGTCGGAATATTAGTCCAAGATCAAGAAACAAAAGAAATAACGCTCACAACATATGAAGCTGACGAAATAAATCCCAACCCATGTTCAATAAATTCCTTGACAAGTAATGATAATGTAGATCAATTCGCCCTCAGTTTAGATGACTTTACAGATGAAACAGGGGCTATACTTACGTATGAGGATGAAGCAACAGGAAAGACAGCGACTGTCGGATCGGAGGACTCCGAGATTAGACCAATGGTTGTTTGGCTTGCCCCTCTTGTTACAATTGTTGGAGCAAAGCTGATTGAGGCTCTTTTGCTTACAGCCGCTGTCATAGTAATTAATGAGATTGACTTTGCAAGAACTGATGCTATTGCCAATGATCTTCGAAACAAAAGTTATAATCACTATTATGCAAAAATAGTGCAAGGAGATGTTTGGATTGGTCCAGCTATCACAGAGACTTATGCAGCATTTCGTCTTACTTCATTTAATGGCGATGAGGACGTATCAGGTAATGATGTGTGGTCCAAGACTTTGTCTGGGGCTGCAAGAGTTGCAGAAAGAGCGGGAGGCGGTAAGGACCCAGTTGGGCCGGAAATTCACGGTCCTGGCCTCGGATTCGGATATTATTACCACTACCATACATGGAATCGTGTTGGTGGACACTCGTTCTTCTAAATAATGTTGGAGGTGTAGTTAAGTGGAAGCACTTCATAAGAACTTCATCGAACAAGAATTACCGCTTAAATATACTAATATCGAAGTCGAGGAGATGTTGGTAAAAGAATACTCCGCCAAGGAAATCCCAAAATCAACATTCATTGATTTAAAAAACGACCCACAGGTCGATTTTGGTTCAATTTTCAAGTGTTTCGAAATAGATGATAAGAAAACTCTGAATGAAAAATTTAATGAAATGGAAAAAATGTTTCATCAAGAGTACATAAAAAGTCACCCTTCGGAACACATTGAAACTGATTGGAGTAAAATTCAGGCTGGAAAACTACTACGTGTAATTTTAATGAGTAATGATAGTGAGACACTAAGTAACTTTACTGTGCAAGGTTTGTGCAACAACCTGGTTAGTGACCTAACCATAATGAAAGGGATTTCACCCGAAGAGTGCAAACTTGACAATGACTACTATGTAAAATATCTTCAACTATTACAAACTAAAGGCGTCATATAAGTACTTAATTTGGAAAAGGGCATGGTTTTCTAAACCAATGCCCTTTTTTATATAACTGACGAAAATATAGTTTTGGTTTATTGGTGCCAATTTGACACTTTTCCCTTGAAAGTAGTATGTAACCATAGAAAGAGGCGAGAATGACACGCACGGCTGCATGAATGCGGCATATGACTGGGGCGTAACTCTTCTCGCTTTTTCCATTTGTAAAGAGTTAGGGATCATGTTTTCTTTTTAGAGAAAAGAAAATAGCTGAGTACAATGACCAAAATCCCTATAGTTGAATAAACAAGCTTAAACGTATCATTTTCCAGTTTAGTTACAAAAAAACCGCCCATTACAATTGCTAACATCAATAGACCAAAAGGTACTCTGTTTTTGATATCAAAACCCCATTTGTATATATTTGGGGCTATTATACCATATGTTCAAAGGGGGATTTTGTTGAAACAGCGAGGAAATAGAAGAAAATAGCGGGTTTGTCCCGCATTATTGAGACTCACCTGTTTTCTGTTCCTTGACCCGGATTTTGCGTCATCAGTAAAATGGTCTTGTTCTTCCTCTCTTGTAACTTAGTACGTATGCTTTTAAAGCAAAGAGCGCAGCGTTTTTTTTCCACCACCTCCATACGACCAGGAAATCGGTATGATGATGTATTACCGACTGCTTTATGAGGGTGAGCACGTGACGATCTTTCCATGGGCAAAGGCTGTTGTAAAGGAAACCCGCGTCGTTCGACGTCGCAATCGGATTCGATCTTGGCAGCAGATCGAGAAGGTGTTCAGCGCGGATGGCCAATACATTGTGGCCAACTTCAGCAGCCTTGTCGCTGAGGTGCCGGCAGATCTCCTGAATCGGTCGCTCGGTAACATTTCGGCTGATACAGAGGAAGGCCCGGATTTGGAGTTCGTGTCCTCAGTTGTGATCACCAGCAAGCCAAACGAAAAGGTTTGGTCGGCCATTACCCAACATCAGGTTGACGGCAGGGTGGCATACCGGACTCGCAGGAATGAGACCGGGTTGGGGCGGTTCGAGTGGATTCTGGGGGATCAGTATCTGCCACACGATGACGGCCGCGGGGCGGACGTCGTTTGGATTTAGGCTTTAGCCAGTTGAGTGCGCGTGAAACGTGCGAAACAAAACCACCCGCTATGAAACGCACCCCGAATCTTGGACACATGTTATAATCGTCTGAGGAAAAGGGGGTGCGATTTTTTACTTTATGGTTAGATACAGCGAAGAGAATAATACCGGTCGTAAAAGAAGTGCTTGAGGGTAAGGCTTTCTGAGAAGGATGCAGCTCGGAAATACGGAATGAGTCATGTCACAGTAAATGATTGGGTAGCAGCTTATTCTAAGTATAGAGCTACTGGTTTAAAGAGTAAACGAAACATAGGACTTTTACAGGCAACAGAAACAATACATAGACAGACATGATGCGATTGTTCAACCTATTATGGGTGTAGCATCAGGTCTATTAACAGTTCAGTAGCTAATAGAATTGCTAGTGTAGTAATCTGGTTCTTATAAAAAGGAGTGATTTGATTATATGTCTGAAGAATCACTTGAAGACAAGGTGGAAAGATTGGAACTGTACATTACACTTCTTCGACAAATTGCTGTGGAACCGGAAGAATACCGCTTATGGGATTGGGTAATCGCAAACCAATTAAATGTCGATCAGTATAATTCAATAAAACAGATATTAAAAACATGCACGAGAGCTCATTTTGCTGCGGAGAAAGATCCCTCTGTTAGAACACCCTCTTTGGATGAACTTATTGATGAGTTGATCCCTGTTCTATCTCCAAATCCAAGAATAGCACATAAGAAAGGTGTTCTTGAATTACTAAGGAATGCTGCGAAAATGACACCTTATCTCTCGTTAAAAAAATACTTTTAACCTAAGGGTCATTTTTTTGGCGCCATTGTATGATGCTTTTTCCCTCTTTCGTCTTCAAATTTATATAGAGAAGAATGCTCCCAAAGAAAGATATTTCAACTGCACCAGTAAAAATCCGCATTAAACGTGTTTCTTTGAAATCAAATAAGATATGTCCCATACAGTATAATGCCGAAAGAACAATAACCCATCGAAGTATTGCTTTTTTCATTAGCAGTCACCTCTCATTTAAAACAATTATACTTTAAGTAGTAAAACAACTGTCTTTTTATTTTATTAATATTCTGGTTTGAGGAGGACACTGCAGATACTAGTATCAAAAAGCTATGCCCTACTGATCAATTATCAGAAGGGCATTTTCTATAATGAAAATCCTAAACTATAAACTCGGTAAACACCGGACTCCGTAGCATTCCCGATTTCGTCCAGTTCCGCATCTTCACACGCGCTCTAATCCTCGGCTCCACGTAAACGAAATTACGGTCCTCCCCGGTAATAAGCGGCTTAACAACGTTATAAAATACCTTCTTATGCGTAGGATTTGCGCCTAGCTCGATAATACCGGCTGGGCGCATTTTTGCATTATCATATATGGCCGCCAACCATCCGAACTCTTCTTTCCGGTAGCCGGTAATAAAAACATCTGCATAAATCCAGTTAATAACTTTCCGCCAGCTATCCGATCGGCGCCCCGGTTCATATATACTATCCTTCCGCTTACCGACAATGCCCTCCATCTCGCGCTCCTCAATCTGCGTAAACAACGCTTCGCCGGCGCCTTCTATAAACGGAATAACACCAAAGTGGGCTGTTGGTAACGAGATAGACGCGAGGATCTCCTTACGCTGAGTTAGTGGCAGACATCGGAGATCCTCTCCTTGATACTGCAGCACGTCAAAAATGACGAAAGTGACCGGCAGTGTCCCAGTTAATGCCGCGATTTTATCCGCCTTTTTCGCTTGGAACCGAGCCATAACGGATTCAAAGTCGGAAATACCCTTAATAGGATCAACGCATGCGATTTCGCCGTCCAATATGATGTCATGCGGAAATAAAGCGTTGGCTATCTCAGGATATTGGCGGCGAGAACAGTCGTTGTTATGACGTGTATATAATCGGACAATTCCGTTCTGCTGCGAGAAGATTAATCGGTGACCGTCGATCTTAGGTTCAAATATAAAGCGCGAGTCTGAGAACGGAGCTGGCGCTGTTGCGAGTAACATTGGCTCAATAAACATATAAACACCTCAATGTAATTATAACGTTCGAGGTTATGCTGATCAGGCGGTAAGTTATGTCATAACAGATAGCGGCGCTGATTTTTGGGCTCAATACTTAAGTATAACGAAATAGGATATCCCTAAATAAAACGCCTATTTTTTATCTGGAATGGTTCCGGTTTGTTTGATACAAGTTATTCGTCCACCCCCATGGTGTGCATTTGACATATAGATATGACTATACACACAGTTATAAAGTCTAAGAGAAGGTGGCGAAAATGAAGGGTGGCAGCTAAACGAAAGTACAAATGTTTAAAGGCAAAAAGAAAGTACAAATGTTTAAAGGCAAAAAGAAAATACAAATGTACCAAAAGAATTAAAAAAACAGTTTTTCTTAAGAAACTCCTTTGTAAAAGGTGCATATCAAAGTGGTGTTTATTAAATAGAAGAAAGCAAAATCTTCAAGCTCTAATTGACCAGAAAGCCTTACAAGCTGCAATAGAGGAAGCTAAATCCAAAATGAAAGCTGAGTTAGCTAAATTGTGTGAAATGCAGAAATCCCTAAGCCAGCCAGGTATTCAAGGGATTCCAGGTCCGCAAGGCCCACAAGGACCACAAGGAGAA
>NZ_JAGGRD010000007.1:0-37420 GCF_018613005.1 Paenibacillus sp. ISL-20 | reverse complement strand
TTCTATGCACCCCAGCCAAAAGTTCCTCCATGACTTCTTCTCTCACACTTACCACAGGGTGAAATCCTGCGAATTCATGAGTCTGAGTGAGGAAACTGAATCATTTCGAGGGAGCTTAACAGGCTGCCGATGCAGAATAACATTAGATTAGACAATCATCTAATCGGCTATGTGTGCAAGTTCTTGTCATTTTCGGCAAAGTAACCGAGTTCTTGTCATTGGGTTGTGACAAGAACTCGGGTACCTATAATAAAAAAATCTGCAGTTATGCGGCTTTCATTTAGCTGGTTGTTTGCTCCCAAAAAGGGGCCAAATTGACCGATATAACCTCAATGACTTCTTCAAACATCGTTTCCACAGAGCGATCTTGAGGGTTCCGGCTCCACTGCAAAGCCGATCCGAATATGCCCCAACTGATAACGAGTGCCGTAGTTTCCAATTTTTCTTGCAAAAAGCCCTGTGTGTCCACTTCATTTAACCGTTTAAGCAGGAGTCGATGAAGACCCTGATACATGGCATTTTCAAACATCGGTTCAAACTACTTGTCTCCCGGCGTACTACATTGTTGAAACCGCAAAAGAAAATCGAATATGGTTTGAATAAGGATTCGTAAATTGTCCGCATTGCATCTTGTTTCTTCCGCAGGATAGAGCAATAGCGACAGGACCTATCCCAGCAGTTCTTTGGCTCCGTTCATCACTAAGGGCATAGTCTGTTTAACGAATGATTCCGCACTTATTAGACGCCCCTCATTGTTCCAAGCGTAAGCCGCCCCATACATCCCCCAACTTAACATGATAGAAGCTGTATTTATTAAGAATTGCGCGTTTGGACTCGATAGCATCTTGTCTTTGTCTATAAAGGAAAGAAGTATCGTTTGAATTTTTTCCTTTATTTGAATTTCGAATACAGCTCCAAGCGATGTATACCTTCTTTTGCACATAGTGCTTAGACTCTTGTGAAAATCGCATACACCCAGAAAAATACTCTGAATGGTTTCTTCATTTAATACTTCGTGACCGCTTATTCTACGATTTATGATTGTCATAAATGATTCCATTAGTCTGGCCTCTAGAATTTCGAATTTATCTACAAAGTGCGCATAAAAAGTCGCTCTGTTAACAGTAGCCCGCTCTGCAATATCCCTAACGGTTATCGATTCAAAGTCTTTTTCTTGAATTAACGAAGCAAAAGCGTCTTGAAGGAGTCGCCGTGTACGTATCACACGAGGATCAGCTTCATTCTTTTTAATTGTCATGGTTTTGATCTCCCCAATAAAACGACATTATAGAAATGGTGTTGTCTATACAACGGTTTATGGTTATTGATGATTGCGTACCATTCTGTTGTTATCATAACATATAAATACAACAGGTGTTGTTCAAACAACTAATGTTGTATTGAAAAAAAATGCAGAATACCGCTTTTCCAAAAGGAGGAGAGAACCATGTCGGTTTCACAACCGTCACTAACGATGGAGCACCAACTTTTTTTTAATGTTATTCGAGAACGTCGGTCGGTTCGTAGCTATGATCCCGAGATCAAGATTTCGCGGGAGGAATTGACCGAAACATTGCGGCAAGCCACGCTGGCCCCTTCAGCCGCTAACCTACAGCCGTGGCGGTTTCTCGTTATCGACTCGCCGGAGCTGAAGCAGAAGCTGCTTCCGATCGCATTCAATCAACAGCAAGTGGTCGAGGCTTCGGCTGTCATTGCGGTACTCGGAGATTTGGAGTGTTATAAATCGGCTGAGAAAATTTACGGAATGACGGTCGATGCGGGTTACATGTCTGCAGAGACGGCAAAATCGTTCGTGGAACGCTATACCGGCATGTATTCAAGCATGCCGCCCGAGGCCATCCGCCAAAAAGTTTATACCGACGGCGGGCTAGTATCGATGCAACTCATGCTTGTCGCCCGCGCTAAAGGCTACGACACGGTACCGATGGGCGGCTACGACAAACAAAAGTTCATGGAAGCTTTCCGCATATCAGAACGCTACGTTCCGATTATGCTGATCGCCATCGGCAAGGCGGCAAAGCCTGGTCATCCGACGGTGAGGCTGGCAGTCGATGATGTAGCTTTCTTTAACGAAATGCCTAAGGAATAACAAAATGTAAAAGATTGTGGCACCCGCATAAACAACGGCGAGCTAAGGTCTTTTACAGGTTCTACGCATCAGATTCTAACAAGGCGTCGTACAGCTATATTAGCTGGATGGTGCTAGATTCGATTTGGCGAAGGTGCAGATTATGGTTGATGGAGACCCTGCCTGCAGTAGATAGAGCCGCTGAACAATGCTATGAATTGGCAGAAGCAGCAGAGGAGCCAGTCAACAAGCTGGGGGCTTCTTTGATATGATGATTACAATTAACCAATGTATGAGTATGTGCTGATATATGCACAAAGATCGATTTATATTTATATTTCGATATTTTTAAAAACATAGTTATTTAAACACATCAGGAGAGTGAATTATGAAGAACACATGGAAAGTTTACGTTCTAGCCTTGGTCAGCTTTTTAGTTGGAACATCCAATTACATCATTTCCGGGATATTGGACCGGATCGCAGAGACGATGGGAACAAGCGTTGCGGCAGCAGGCCAGCTCATTACGGTTTATTCCCTGGCCTATGCGGTCGGCACGCCTATTTTAATGGCGCTGACGGCCAAAATGGACCGGCGTAAGCTCCTACTTTATTCGCTGGGCCTCTTTATTGTCGCAAATCTGCTGACATTTATATTGTCCGGCTTCGGTCTCTTCATTGCCGCCAGAATCATTACGGCGTTAGGCGCCGGGGTGGTCACCGTTAACGCGCTCAGTATCGCCGCCAAAATCGCTCCGCCAGGCAAGCAAGCCAGCGCCATCGCCAACGTCACCATGGGCATTACCGCATCGCTCATCATCGGCGTTCCATTCGGCAGAATGGTAGCCTCGGCTTTTGGCTGGAAAGCGGTATTTCTGGCCATCGCAATTGTCGGGGTCATCGCCATGCTTGTCATTGCTGCGGTTTTTCCACGTATGCAGGGCGACAAGCCTGTCCCTTTGATCAAACAATTTGCTTTGTTAAAAAAACCTCAGGTTTTGGTTGCTTTAGCGATTACTTTTTTCTGGTTGGGCGGATATTCCCTTGCCTATACTTACATCTCCCCTTTTCTGCTAGAGGTGACTCATTTAAATGAATCATTGATTAGCGCAGCTCTGTTCGTGTTCGGCATTGCCAGTTTGATTGGCTCGAAAGTCGGCGGCTATAGCGCGGATAAACGGGGCATCAAATACACGCTCGTTTCAGGGATGGTACTTCACGTCATTTCGTTGATTTTGCTATCATTAGTCGGACAGTCGGTCATTGCCGTATTCGCCATTTTGATCCTCTGGTCTTTTGCCGCCTGGTCATCCGCTCCGGCGCAGCAATTTAACCTGGTCAAGCTTGTTCCTGAATCCTCGGGCGTCATGCTGAGCTTGAACAGTTCCATGATGCAGCTCGCCATGGCTGTCGGCGCAGGAATCGGCGGGCTGATCGTTAACCGTGTTTCTTTGGCATCCATTACCTGGTTCGGGGTATTCGGCGTACTCATCGCCATCATTGCCGTGTTTGTATTGTCCAGCATGGCATCACGGTATTCGGCGGTGCAGTCACCGGATTAAGGGTATGCTAAACATGGAATATTTGATAAAGGACTCTGCTCACTAAGTTGATCTTTCGGATAACTGCACCCCAATTGTTGGACGCAACAATTGGGGTGTGGTTTTTTGTTGTTTAGGAAAATGGGCCGAGGAAAAAAATATGTAATCCTATTCGGAATACCCCAAGACAACCCGGATCCCTGACCCAAATGATCGCCGGGCAACACTGTACAGTTAACCGAGGAAGCGCTGAATCAGATAAATCGTGTTCGGACACTCTTTAAGATGATTGGCAGCGTGACTTGTAGCGAAAAGATATCTTTTTCCTGAGATACCGTCAACGTTCCGTTGTGCTGCTGTATCATTTTCTGACAACTAACGAGCCCAATTTCGTTGCTATCTTTCTTTTTGCCGACACGTTTAATCTTATTCTCTACAACAAGAAAGACCCATTGCTGCTTCAAGTATACCCTGATCTGAACGGGCTCTGATGGATCGGCGTATTTTTGAATATTTGAAAATATGTTATCGAATACACGGCGAATGGCGACCAGATTGATTTCCAGCAGAAATTTCTCGTGATTAGAATTGGCCTGAATCTGAACATCGATATCATCCAAAACGACCAGTTGTTCATCAATGAGTTGATCGATAAGCGCTCTGCCCTCATAGATTTCAAATTCCACTTCCTCTTCTTCCGCAGCAGAGGATACCGTAAAATATTCGAATAGTTTGTCCGACAGTGCCTTGATCTGATAAGCTTTCTCCCTGCTGTTATGAATATACTGCAATAAATCCTCCTGCGTCTTATATTTGTTGAGTTCTATAATGTCCATATATCCCAACAGAATCGTAAGCGGGGTACGGAGGTCATGGGAAATTGCCGTGATCAATTCACGATTGGCTATCCTCACCCTCTCCTCGCTGCCGAGTCGCTCAATAAATGATTTTCTCATCTCATCAATACTTTGGGCCAAAGACGACAGTTCATCCTTTCCCGATATCGTAATCGAATAATCCAAATTTCCACCTTCGAGTATCTTAATCTCTTGTTCAAGCCTGCCAATATATGATGTTTTCCTGTTAATAATGAGTAGAAAGGAAACAATGAACACAACAGCCGCGACGAAAACACCAATAATCAGAATGAGGGTATAATATTGATACTCATAAAAGCCGACCAGATATATCTGGGCATCCTGATCCGCGAAACGAATGGTCTTGATGGGTATTTTCGATGGTACCAATTGGGTTAAAAGCTCTTCATTGATGGCAGAATCAATCCCGGTATTGGAGGAATAGATCAATTTATCTTTCACAAAAATATACAGATTTAAGTATCGTTCCTCACTTACCCATGCGGACAATCGCTCATGATCAGAGGTTGACACGTTCTGGCTATTCACAAATGTTTCGAATCGATCAAGCGCATCTTGCTGCCTGTTCTCTACAAAAGTGGATTTGCTTAAGTAATCATCCAGTACTGTCTCACCAACAACTTGTAAAATAACGAGTGTACTTATGGAAATGACCAAAGAAATCATAACCGCCAGCACCAATTTGATCTTCAGCTTTTTCCCCATTAGCAATCTATTCAATTTTGTACCCCTTCCCCCAAACGGTCTTCACATATTTAGGGTTCTGTGGGTCGTCCTCCAGCTTGCTTCTCAAATTGCGAATGTGAACCATAACCGTGTTATTGCATGTATAAAAGTAGGGCTGCCCCCAGACACTCTCATATATGTTTTCCGCCGAAAATACCTTTCGCCGTTTCTTCGCTAGCAGCAACAAGATCTGGTATTCAATTTCGGTTAAAGCCACTTCCTTCTCCCCAACAAAAACAGTCTTGGAATCCTGATGGACCGTAAGATCCTCCATGATGATTTGGTCCGCTTCTTCCGTCTTCTCCTTGCCACGATACACATAATACCTTCGAAGCAATGCCTTTACCCTTGCAACGAGTTCTGTATAGGAAAAGGGTTTGGACAAAAAATCATCACTTCCGGAGGAGAAGGCCAATTGTTTATCCGAATCCTGCGTTTTAGCTGTGAGAAACAGGATCGGAGCACTTGTTTTTTCACGAATCTCCAGACACGCCTTCAGCCCCGATTTATTCGGCATCATCATATCCAAGATAATGAGATCCGTCTCTTCATTCACTTTATCAATTGCGTCCTGACCATCTACCGCTTCAATGACTTCATAATTCTCGCTCTCTAACAAAATCTTTACAATTTCACGAATCTCACTGTTATCGTCAGCAATTAAAATTTGCTTGCTCATCCGATCCCTCCGTCCAATTTCAGTATAATATGCGTTAGCAGCCACTACCAGCAGATACAATCGACTTAAGAATTCTTCAGAAGTTATGTAGGTGACTCTTCATTTTTTCGTTTTATACTGTAATCAGTAAAGGTCATAACGCAAAGGAGTCATCAGCTATGCCACAACTTTCGAGAAAAACAGTTATGAAAATACTGTTGGGTCTGTTAACGATTTTGTCCATTGGTTTACTGGTCTATTATTCTCCTGCCATTATTAAAATCATGTCGTCCATGGACAATTTCAGAGCGTATATTCATTCAACGGGACATTGGGGTCCGGTCATGTTTATTTTATTCCAGATACTTCAGATCGTGGTTGCGCCTATTCCGGGAGAAGTGGTACAGGTTGCAGGCGGATATATCTATGGGGTTACGCTTGGGTCATTCTATACTACAGTAGGCTTGGTATTGGGCTCAGCGATTGCTTTTTATTTCACTCGTTTTACCGGTCGCAATTTTATTGCGCGATTGCTGCAAAAGAAAGACTATAAGTGGATGTCGTTTATTCATGATGAGAAGAAGTTCTCTGCCTTTTTGTTTATCTTTTTCGTGATTCCCGGTTTGCCGAAAGACATGCTCGTATTTGTTGCCGCTCTTACATCCATGAGTTCTTTAAGATTCTTCACGATACTTCTGGTTGGTCGTCTGCCATGGATTATTGCCTCTGCCGCGGTAGGGTCCACAATTCATATGCAACAATACAGCATCGCCATTATCATATCCGTCATTGCCGTTATTGGTTTTGTACTCGGATATATCTATAAAGATAAATTGATGAACTTGTTCTCCAAAGTGGAGAAATCGAAAGGGACAAGTCCTTCTGCCAAACCCAAGGCAATCCCCAGCTTAGCAAAGAGTAGAGATTTGGTGACAAAAAAAGGATAATACAAGATATACAAGAAACCATCATCCTGCTCAGAATATAATTGGAGGTATGACTCATGCAAAGACCAGTAATGATCGTTTGATCACATTGAACAACTAGGGACCATCCAAAAAAACACGGCGACCTCTCCCCTGATTGAATTCCGGGAAAAGGTCGCCGTTTATATTAATAACTCGTTTTATTGTCTAGCTACCCCAATATTGCTTCGCAAGCTTCTGGCCTTGATCAATCTTCGCCCATTGCTCGGCTTCGCTTAGCTCGTTCCCGCCATCGCAGGACGCAAAGCCGCATTGATGCGAGAGCAGCAGACGATCCTTATCAATGATTTTGGATGCTTCGTCAAGCAGATGGATTACGCGCCCTTCATCATCAAGCGTATTTGTTTTGGAAGACAGCAAGCCCAGAACAATTTCCGTTTCCGGTCTGTCCTTGAAAACCTCCAGGGCTTCAATCGAACCCGCACGATCATCATCCCACTCCAGGAAGAAGCGATCATATTTCAACTGCTTCAGGAACAGGTTGGCGATTTTCGCATAAGATCCACCGCCCATGTTGCGGGAATCGTAGTTCCCTCGGCAGTTGTGTGTCCACACTTTCAAGCCGAGGCTATGACCGAAGTCAATCACGGTATTGTTAATATCAATAAATTCGGTGGCGAGCCCCTGTACTTCCGCTTGATTAATATGCTCCCCTGTAAACGGAGAGTTCGGGTTGTCGTCTGCAAACAGCTCCCACAAGCAATCATCAAATTGCAGGATTTTGCCGCCTACCGCAGCGAACTCCTCCACGAATTCCTTATACGCGCTCTCAAGGCCCGCTTTGAGCTCCTGTTTGTTCTGATAAACCGCATCCGTGCCGCCAATGTTATCCGACCAGGAAAGTTCACCGAAGATATGGGAAGGAGATGGTACGCAAAGTTTCGTTTGCTGATCGCCTGCCGTATCTTGGAGCTGTTTGAACAGTTTAATGAAGTGATGATTCTTTCCGCTCAGTTTACCAGTAATGCGCAGTCCAATATCTTTGCGTGTTTCATATTTCGAGGTTCCGTCCACATCCCGGAAAAAGTAGCCATGGTCCGCGATATAACGCTCAACTCCGCCAAAGCCCCATACAAAATCCAGATGCCACATCGATTTGGAGAATTCACCGTCCGTAATAACCGACAGGTTATGCTCGATTTCCTTTTTCACGACCTGTTTGATCGCCTCTGTCTCGCACTCGGCATACCCTTCAAAATTCTCATAGAACGGATACTGGATATCATCACGATGTTCAATTTGCGTTTTATATTTCAGCAGCTCTTCGGGCCGCAATAAACTTCCTACGATCTGGAACTTATCAGTCATGTACATAACCCCCTCGTTGTATACGATGATCATATCACGACGAGCGGGGTTAGAAGACATACCAAAAGAACATAACTAGTTATAGCTAAAAGCTATAGCAAGAAGGAGTGCTGAGATTTTCCAAAAGAAAAAACACAGCCAATTCGGCCATGTTTTCTAAAAATGTTATTTGTTCTCCTGGAGCGCTGTTGTTTCTCCAGCCTATCCATTTAGTTTCCGTGTTTATCTGCCTCATCATGATCCTTGCTTGCAAATTCATCGAGCAGCGCACGTACTTCATTTGTTGATTTTGCGTTCATTAAGTTATTTCGGAGTTCGCTTGCCCCTCGGAATCCACGGACATAGATTTTGAAGAAGCGAGCAAGGGGTCTGAAGGAGCGTGGCTCCTGTACTGAATATTGATCATGGAGATCCAGATGCAGCCGCAGCAGATCAAGCAATTCCTCACTGCTATGATCCTTTGGCGCCTTCTCAAAGGCAAACGGATTATGAAAAATACCACGTCCAATCATAATGCCATCCACTCCATATTGTTCAGCGAGCTGGAGGCCGGTCTGACGGTCAGGAATATCCCCGTTAATGGTTAAAAGTGTGTCTGGAGCCACCTCATCACGAAGTTTCTTAATCTCCGGAATCAGTTCCCAATGAGCGTCTACTTTGCTCATCTCATCTCTTGTCCGCAGATGAATGGACAGATTCACAATGTCTTGTTTCAGAATATGGGTTAACCAGTCGCGCCATTCGTCTACGCTACTAAAACCGAGCCTTGTTTTTACACTGACGGGCAGTCCCCCGGCTTTGGCGGCCTGGATAATATCCGCTGCAATGTCGGGACGGCAGATCAGCCCGCTTCCCTTCCCATTCTCTGCTACATTCGCTACAGGACAACCCATATTAATATCGATGCCTTTAAACCCTTCTTTCGCCATGCCGATACTCATTTGACGAAAGTATTCCGGCTTATCTCCCCAGATATGGGCTACCATGGGCTGTTCATCCTCTGTAAAAGTCAAACGTCCGCGCACACTGTGGTTCCCCTCTGGGTGACAATAGCTCTCTGTATTCGCAAACTCCGTAAAAAACACATCCGGTCTGGCTGCTTCACTTACAACATGACGAAACACAACATCCGTCACATCTTCCATGGGCGCCAGTATAAAAAAAGGTCGTGGTAAATCACGCCAAAAATTATCTGTCATATCCAATACCCCTCTATACAAATCTTTATCCCGAAATAGTAAGTCCAACCTGTTCTTAATCTTGTTCATGCTCTTGCTTTTTCTTCACTTATAGCATATTTAAGCAATGTATATCAAACAGCAGTATATGTTAATCGTAGACACTTTAATGAATATATCATATTCCAGAGAGGTGCATACTCCCAATAAAAAAAGAGGAGCGTGGCCCCTCCTTGCTATTATTTATTTTATAGCCATATGCATTGCCGCGACACCGCCACTATAGCTTTTTACATCTACTTTGGAAAATCCCGCTTCCAAAAACATTTGTTTCAGTACATTTTTATTGGGGAAATGACGGGCTGATTCTTGTAACCATGAGTATTCATCATAACTTTTGGCAATAAACTTTCCAAGCAAGGGCATGATATAGCGAACATAAAAGAGGGAAGCTTGTCTATAACCGATTACTGTGGGTTGGGATGTTTCTAAACAAACGACTTGTCCGCCTGGTTTAGTTACTCGATACATCTCCCGCAACACGGTTGAATAATCGGGTACATTTCTTAAACCAAAACCAATGGTTACATAATCAAATGAATCATCTTCAAAAGGAAGCTGCATGGCATTTCCCTGGATAAGTGTAAGCTGCTTTAAAGCTTGTTGCTCTTGCTTATCTTGGGCTATTTTGAGCATGTTTTGGCTAAAATCTAATCCAATGACTTCTCCATGCGTTCCAACAGCATTTGCTAAAGCAATCGCCCAATCCCCGGTTCCAGTGCACACATCAAGAGCTTTACTACCTTCTTTCACATTCATCCGTTTCATAACATCATGGCGCCATGCGATATGTCTCCTAAAAGTGATGACCGAGTTCATCGAGTCGTATTGATCCGATATCTTTTCAAATACCTGATGAACTCTTTCCGACTTTGTTTGTTCAGACATGAAATTCCCTCTCTTCCACAAGTGCAATATGATTCTTTCAACAAAAATTATTTATGCTCATCACGCACTGCGCCGCAGTTCATAAAAATATTGCACAATCGGATGCTTTAACTTCATCATATCTGCCATGTTTACAATCCGCTTTTTGCCAACTCGTCTGTCTACCAAAGCTAGAATATTCAATAAGATATCATCGCTCTCTACGCTTTCTTCTATAGAAGTAGATAAGAACTTATTCGCTGTAGCGACAAAATTGGATTTACTTAATGCAGCTTGTGCTGACAAAAGCTCCTTTGCGAGTACGGATACTTTTCTATTTCTTGCAATTACGTTTAGGCGATCCTCTGGAACGGTCCCTTTGGTTTCCATTCTGACGGCTTCCAATTCATCATCGCTGATCGGAATTTGGATATTGGGATCATTCTTAATATCCAGCTCCGTCTGATACCATCTGATGGAGCTGGTTTTATCACTCATATTGAGTACGTTCTTTTTATCTACCGAAATATAACAAAGCCCTGCTTTATCAGGTAAATAACGATAACCGGTGGCGCGATATTCAACTCTTCCAGCTAATGCAGGACTGAGAAAACTCTCCAGCTGTTGCTTCAATTTGCTCCAGGACATGGTTCCTCCTATGTTTTCAAACCCTGAGGGGCGCGGTATCAATCTGTACATCTTATTCAGTATGAATAAACGCCTGCCAAAAAACAACCCATAACATGTCCCACATATTGAATGGAATATCTGCTTCTAGGTTCGTTTAGACAGCTCATCAAGGCTTCCTTGTCTAAGGTTTCGAATCCTATATTGGTTATGTCCGCACCGTTTTTTTCCAAATAATGCAACAATAAAGACCATAAATCGTATACAATGATAGTATATTAGAACCAGATAGTACCGTATGAAAAGGAGTACAGGGGATGGAAGATTATTTACCTTATAAATCAAAATATTCCAAGTTCGACCGTGTCATTTTAACACTCGCCTTCACATTATATCCCGTCGGTTTCTTGATGACATTATTCCGTGTACTTACGACTCATGTTCATCACTCTCGCAAGGGAAGAAATCATCGACTGATTGGATGGCTTTGGGTTTATACTTATATTTTAATCATGGGATTATTTATTTTAGCTTTTGACCTCAACAACCCTGAGGATGTTCAACTTTACTGGGATTCTGCCTGGCTGTATGGAATAATACTTCTAATTCCGGCTATCGTTTTTTTCATATTGGGCAGCCGCGCAGATAGCAAATTCAGCTTATTATTGCACCAGTATTACCACCTTGTTATAAACAGAAGAATCAGAGAGATTGATCATATCGCCGTAGCGACGAAACAATCTCCCAATCACGTCATTCGAGACTTGGATTTTATGATCACAGAGCACATGCTGCCCTTCGGCCGAATCCAAAATGGCATCCTCGAACTTGAGCCCGAAGAGTATCATGAAGCATATGATGATGATTACGATGAAGAATATGTTGACGAATATGGTGATGAGGAATATGAAGACGAATACGATGAAAGCGAGGATCGGGGGCGCGGACCTAGATCCATGGAATGCCCGAGCTGCGGAGCCAGGATCATCGTATATCCTAACGATGAGAAGGAATGTGACTATTGCGGTAACGTGATAAGCGCGTAAAATCAAGATACCCAGGCAGTATTTTCTAAGCTTCCGTTTAAGAAATGGAGACGAAGTACTAAATACGAAAAACAGACTGCCGCGGCAGTCTGTTTTTCGTTACTAATTTCACTTATGAAAATCATTCCACGTGATATGCAGCCAAATTGCGGATCAAAGGTTTCTCCACACTGGAAAGGATTCTGACACGCAATTGATCGGTTTCGACGGTGTCGAACCGGTCGATTTTTTTATGCCCAATCGCACTTCCACGTACAAGCTCTTTCCATTCGCCTTGGCTGTATGCTTCAAGCGCGTATTCACGCACACGCTCCCCATGGGCAATATCTTCCATGATGATTACATGATTTACTGGCTGGCTATGCTCCAGCTTCAGAAGCAGCTCGCTTCCTTCTCCACTCGTTTGGCCAACCGGCTGCCCGAATCTGCGGCGGATTTCATCTCCGAATTCGATGACACGCTTCACATCCACTTCAGGCAGCAGCCCGCGGTTGTCCGGGGATATATTCAAGAGCAGCGTAGCGCCATGGCCGACCGAGCGGTAATAAATATCCAGTACTTCCTCCAGGCTTCTTAAGCTTGCTTCATCGTCAGGATGCCAGAACCAGTGAAGCTTGCGGATCGGAACATCGCATTCAGCCGGTACCCAGCCCGGGGTTCCTTCCATCCAGGTCATCATATCGCTGGTGAACATACTCTCCTTCGCCGTGGTGGCCGTATTCCAGCACGGATAAGGGGCGACGCCGTCTTCATTCCCTACCCAGCGGATGGTCGGGCGTCCCATATTAAAGACCATTGCATCCGGCTGGTATTGATCCACCAGGCCGATGATTCTGTTCCAATCGTATTCCCTGCCTTGGGAACCGGCTCCGTCGAACCATACTTCGACCAGCGGTCCATATCCGGTCAGAAGCTCCGTTAATTGCTCCGCATAAAAATCATCATAAGCCTCTTTATCAGGATAGCAAGGTTCATGTCGGTCCCAGGGGGACAGATACAGCCCGAACTGGAGCCCTTCCTCTCTGCAGGCATCGGCAACTTCACGGACGACATCCCCTTTACCGTCCCTCCACGGGCTGGACTTCACGGAGTAATCGGTCGTTTTCGTTGGCCACAGACAGAATCCGTCATGATGCTTTGCGGTCAATACCAGATATTTGAAGCCGGCGCGTTTCGCGGTCCTGGCCCACTGCCGGGCATCAAGCTGCTCTGGATTGAAGATTTCCGCTGAATCCGTTCCGTCTCCCCATTCCTGATCGCAAAACGTATTCATACCGAAATGGCAAAACATGCCCATCTCCATATCCTGCCATGCCAGCTGCTGTGGAGATGGCTTTGCAAGTTCATTCATTGAATCATACACCTGCTTTCTATGAAGTTAAATAATCATCCCCTGCACAGGGAATGTCCGTGCGCAGGGAACAGATTTTGCGTTATTTTCTCGCATCTA
The DNA here is from genome assembly GCF_018613005.1 of Paenibacillus sp. ISL-20. NCBI lineage: Bacteria > Bacillati > Bacillota > Bacilli > Caryophanales > Paenibacillaceae > Paenibacillus > Paenibacillus sp. ISL-20. Next base: position 24,007 of record NZ_JAGGRD010000007.1, on the reverse strand, counting down.
ATGCCTTTTGATAGATTTCCAGGTACTGGATCAGTTGCATTCCATCCAGCCCTTGCACATAAGAATCCCATTCTTTATTGATATCTTTAGAGCCTGTAATAAACTGCGCCATATTGGATTTTACGTAGTCGACAAGCGTTGTCTTGATCTGCGCAACGAGCTCGGCATCTTCAAGCGCTATGAACAGTCCTGTTGGATATTGCTCCTTGGATTGGTACGGTTCATATTCCTTGGAAACCTGATTCAGACGAGTACCGTATCCGTCGGGAGTGAGCGGATCCTGAGGAGATGTCCAGGACGCTCGGTAAGCATAAGTTCTGAGCGATGGACCGATCTGCTCCCAACCGTCATTATGCGTCGGCTTTTTCTCGGGGTCAGGAATAGCGGTATATTTGGCCTGCTTCCCATCGATATCCTTTTCACCGGACTCAGCTTTCCGCCACCTTTCGCCCTCAGGACCATATTCCTGTAACACAATCGCTTCTTCCGTATATAAATAATCCGCTAACCGGATGGCGGCAATCTGCTGCTCGCTCGTCGCTTTATTCGTAATCGCAAATTGTGAGACTCCGATTCCCGCAAAATTCAGTGTCTGCTGCACATCATTCGGGCCTTTCAGTGGCGGCAGGGCAACATAGTCTTTATGACGCGGCGCCTTATCATCCATGCTGTAAGCATAACTGATTAATGCCGTTGAAAGCGCACCCATAATATTGTCCGGTTCGCGGTTGGCCATTTGTTGAATCGCATCCGCATTCTGTGTAAAGGCAGCGGGATCGATTAATCCCTCTTTGTACAATTGATTCAGATAAATGAGGCCTTGTTTCCACTCTTCTTTGTTTGCCGTAAAATCGACTTTGCCATCGATGACGCGGAGGAACGTACCCGAACCCTTGTCGACATAGTCATCAAGGATAAACGAGTTCATCAGGAAGGCGGATACGTTGCCTGCCCACATTTCATCCGAGCCTGTCAGCGGGATTTCATCTTTTTTGCCGTTTCCGTTCGGGTCTTTCTCTTTGAACGCCTTCAGCACAGTATAGAATTCGTCAGTTGTCGTCGGCACGGGCAGCCCCACGTTATCGAGCCATTTTTTGTTGATCCACATTTTGAGCGCATTGTCACAATGATAGCATTCATTGACCTGCGGTAGAGCATAGATGTTGCCGTCCGGACTCGTAATGGAGGCTTTCATGTAGGGGATATCCTCCATCGCTTTCTTGATATTAGGTGCATACTGTTCAATCAAATCATTCAGAGGGATAAAAACGCCCTGAGACCCATACTTCATCTGCTCCTCCTTGGTCAAATTCCCATGGAGAATGACTTCAGGATAATCGCCGCCGGCCAGCATGAGCTGCTTACGGTCGTTCAAAGCATTTTCCGGTACAAGGTCCCAAGCGATTTTGATGTTCGTCTTATCTTCAAGGTATTTGGTATATAAATTGGTATCCATGTTTTCGATCGACGCATATTGAGGTGCGAACATTTTAATGGTCATCGGCTCCTTCACGATCGGATAGGAACCGACAGGTGTAAACAAATCTTCACCTGCAGCCGTTTTGCCGTTTGCCTGATCGCCGGAATCGGCCGATTTGGTGCCGCTGCAGGCGCTAAGCAGCAGCATGCAAGCCATCAGGCAACTGATGAAGCCTAGCCAGGTTTTCTTTTTCATGCTCTTTTCCATTGAATATTCCCCCCACTTATCATCAGTATTTCGGGCGCTTGGCCCCTTTCCTGTGCCGCCACGAGCTCTTGCCGTATCTGAATAATGTACAGCCTCACCTCCTTGATGCCATTATCGCTCTTCATGATCAGCCCTTCAGCGAGCCGATCATGACGCCTTTGACAAAATGTTTCTGTACGAAAGGATATATGACGAGCACCGGCACGCTGGCAACAACAATCAAGGAGTATTTCAGTAAATCCTTAAGCCCCTGCTGCGCCTGCATCTGGCTCACATCCGCCATCATGGAAGCATCGACTGTATTCAGGATTAGAATATTGCGGAGAATGATTTGAAGCGGAAACAAGTCAGGCTTTCTTAAAAAGATCAGTGCATCAAAATAAGCATTCCAATGGCCGACCGCATACATCAACGTCATGACCGCAATAATGGGTTTGGACAACGGCAGGACGATGCTGAAAATGAACCGGATGTCACTGCATCCGTCCAGCTCCGCGGCTTCCGCCAATTCATCGGGAATCGTGGTTTGGAAAAACGTCCTTGCGACGATAACCTGGAATACCCCAAGCGCCCCCGGCAATATCATGGCCCAGCGCGTATCCAGCAGATGGAGATTTTTGACGACGAGATAATAAGGAATCAGTCCTCCTTCAAACATCATCGTGATCACCAGCAGAACCATGAAGAAATTACGGCCGTAAAGCGTCTTCTTCGCCAGCGGATAAGCTAGCATAATCGTTAGTGTTACATTAATGATCGTGCCGACGACGGTGTAAAAGAGGGAGTTCAGATAGCCGACGCCGATTTGCGGATTATTGAACACCGCCTTGTAGCCGTCCAGCGTAAAATCTACGGGAAACAGCCAAACTTTGCCCGTTACGACTGCTTGAGGCGAACTGAAGGACGAGCTTACAATGTAGATCAGTGGTACAGCTACAGCAATAAGAACCAATGACAAGAACAGATAGATCAAGAACATGAAGAGGCGATCGCCTTTCGATTCACGTATAGCCGTTTTATTGAACATAAAGTCTCCTCTCTTTCCGGAGTTGGTTTTGTTTTTTCGAAAAGCGGGATATCCCTACCACAAGCTGCTGTTAGACAGCTTTCTGGCGATGTAATTGACGGACACCAGCAGTATAAGGTTAATGACCGAGTTGAAGAGACCGATTGCCGTCGAGAAACTGAAGCTGGATCCCAGCAAACCAACCTTGTACACATAAGTGGATATGACTTCTGACGTGCTTAAGTTAAGCGGATTTTGCATCAGGTATATTTTTTCAAAGCCTAGTTTCATGATGTTGCCCAGATTGAGAATGAGCAGAATGACCGATACGGGAATGAGGCTTGGTATATCAATGTTCAGAATCTTTTGAATGCGGGATGCGCCATCCACTTTGGCCGATTCGTACAGCTCCGGGTTGACGCCGGACAGCGCTGCAATGTAAATAATCGCTCCGTATCCTGTAAACTGCCAGACATCCGACCAGACGTAAATGGACTTAAACAGACCCGGAATGCCCATAAAATTCGTATTACTCATACCAAGCATCTCAAAAAATTTGCTGATCATCCCAACGTTTGGCGTCAGATTGACGACAATGATCGAAACCATGATGACTGTAGAAATAAAATATGGGGCATAAGATACCATCTGCACCGTCTTCTTGAATAGACCGTTGCGAATTTCGTTCAGCGCGAGTGCCAAAAGGATGGGTGCGGGAAACCCTACGATCAATCCATAGAAACTGATGCCAAGTGTGTTTTTAATGTAGAGCCAGAAGTTCGGCGAATCGAAGAACTGGTGGAAATATTTCAGTCCGACCCAGTCGCTTCCCCAGATTCCCTTGATGACGTTATAATTTTTGAATGCGATTACAATGCCGGCCATCGGTACGTATTTAAAAATGATCAAATAAAGAACGGGCAGCAGCAGAACGAGATACAGCTGCCAATGACGCTTAATTTGTTTTCTTCTTGACCTTCCTCTCCCCTCTTCTGGCAGCGCTTTCAATTGTAGGGGGTGTTTCCGGTCCAGGCTTGGTTCAGTTTGAAGCCTAGAGTTCAGTCTCGGCATGCTGGTTAACTCCTTTCGTCCATTCCTACTTTCAGGTCCTTGCGATGTAAACCGAGTGTATACAACAATGTCATCCGGCAACAAGAAACAAAAATAAAATCGACTAACCTTTTTCGCCAAGGTCTCCTCGTAAAAACGCATCAAGGTTTACTGGAGGCGAACGGACCGCCTTAAAAACGGGTACATTTCCAATCAAAAAAGACGACGATGCATGATCGCCGCCTTAACCGTTTTCTACTGCTGAATCATTTTCTCCACGCTGCTGTGCCTTCCTGCTATTCCGGTATTCACCCGGAGTAACTCCAGCCGTCCTCTTGAAAACGCGGGTAAACGAAATGGCATGGGCGTATCCGACCCGCTCTGCAATCTCCTGCACGGAATAATCCGTTTCCGTCAGCAGCCGCTTCGCTTCCTTCATTCGGATATCGATCAGGAAATCAACGAACCTTTGTCCGGTGTTTTCCTTAAACAATTTACTTACATATTTGGCATTCAGCTGATACTGGTCCCCCAGCATTTCAAGGGAAAGATCCGGATTGGCATAATCGCGCTCGATTAGGCTGCATATGTTTCTGATCATATTGGAGTATTGGTTTCCATCCTGAATCTGTTTCATCTGTTCATAATGATCTGTCAGCACTTGTTTGATTTCCTGTCTCAGCTGCTCCAAGGAGTAAGAATTGTCTACCTTTACTGTCAGCTTCGGCAATCCCTCCTGTATCCACTTGTTGTAAATTCCCTTGCCCAGTACCGACATTTCGCGGCCGATATAATAGATCAGGTAATTCATTAAGCTGAATATTTCATCATTGGTCAGGAAGCTGTTCTTCAGCTGTTCAAACCATTTATCGTAATCATCACTCCAATGATCTTTCAGCATTCTGAAGGACTGGATGATCGAGCGGATTTCTCCCAAATGCGTATAGACCTCGACGATGCCATGGCTCGAAATATCCTCGCTTCGAATCAGCCGATTTTCACCGAGCACGATTTTATACTTTAAGGCTTGCATCGCATCTTTATAAGATTGCGGAATATCGCCAATCTGATCTGTGCATCCGCCTATGCCAATCGTAATCGTAAATTTCAAGTTTTGGTGCGTCCATGCAAGGATTTGTTCTGCAACCGGGACCAGTACGGCCTCCTCGAACTTGTCCTGATCCCGTTCTTCAAACAGCATAATGGACAGATTGGAAGGTGACGTCCATTCCGACCACAGCCGACAGTCCCTTTTTGAAGCGATCTCATCCACAACCGTCCGCAGGGTGAATTTAAGCAGATCTTGATCGGTCTTGGAATAATCCCGGCAGAAATCGCCATACTTATCGATTTCAAGGATGAGGATACGATATCGATCCAGCGGTTGCGGCAAATTCAGCCGAGCCGCTTCCGATTTCCATTCGGAAACAGACAGATGCGAGTCCCCTTCGATCAGTTGGCGGAACATATACCGGGTCCTGACATGGAGGTCCTCACGATATTTCTGCTGATATTCCTTGGATTGTTCCAGTATGTTGTCAAAGGCGGATTCGATAAAAGCAAATTCATCCGGCTTCCCCTTCCGCCGGCCTCCGTTCACTACCGGAAGCGAATAGCTGCTGAATCGGGCGGCGATTGCCTCAATGGGCTTGGAATTTCGCCTGGAAACATAAATCATCCATATGAAACCGATGGCAATCATGCCAAGGCCGATGATAAACCAAAGGTTATACAGATATGAGATAGCGCTTACAAAACCGTTGTTCAACAAACCGCTGCCATATTTCCAATTTGTATAACTTGATACATACTGGGAATTGACTTGGGATGGCGGACGATCCATGGAGGTGCCGAACAAATGATTTCCGGAAGCATCCTCAACCTGAATGAAGCTCATCTTGGAATCCAGCATCTCTTTGGTAAGCTTGTTCAAGGATTCCGCACTCACATTGATAACGATCATGCCAAAATCGTTTTTCATATAAGGCGATCCTCTGACCAGGCTGACCACCTGTTTGCCGCCTTTCATTTTAAATTGTTCAAAATTTCTCGCGCCTGTCCATTTCGGCGTTTTTGATACTTGATATTGCTCGATAAATTCATGGTCCGGATATGTACTTATGTATCCATTCGTGGCATCACTGAGCACATAGCCGTCCGAATTCCTCACCAGATAAATCGAATCAATCAAGGGATAATAATTAATAATCTCCTTGAGCTTCTTAACAGCTTGGATATTGATATATGGATCGCTTGCGGCAGATGCTTTAAAAAAATCATTTAAGGCCTTGCTGTTGATGCTCTCGAGAACGATCATATTGTCGATCACCTTCAGAGACGTATCCACCATGCGCATCGCTTGCAAAGAAAGCGATTTATTGGCGCTCAGCGCCTCCCGCCGGCTCTGTTCGCTGAACAGCTGAAAGAAAACAAAAAATATAAAGGTAATCACAATAACAAAAATGGGCATATAGGAGAGCAATAGACGCTTGTACCAGGATCTCTGCATGATCAACCCTCCCACGTTTTTTCTTGATTTTTTTATTATTATAACTTAAAAAGTCCCTCTTAGGTTATAGTTCTCCATAGCCATTTGCTCCATGAGGCTAGACCGCAAACTCCGTAAACCATAGATAACGAATGAGAATATAAAAAACCAAGGGATACAAGTCCCTTGGTTGACTGTCTAACCTCAGTTTATAGTTCAAAAAATCTACCAAGCAATTGGCTTGCGTTCACGAAGGTAGCCTCCATTAGGACCATCTTCGCCAAGTAGCGCCAACCAAACAGCCGTATCTGCTCCTTCCTCAATCGTTTGGGGTGCATCTGCTCCTCCCATATCCGTTTGCACCCTGCCCGGACAAACAGCGTTAACTTTGATCCCCATATCAGCCACATCTTGTGCAACTAAGCATGTCAGAGTTAATTTATAAACAAAAAAAGAAGCGGGACAATGCCCGCTCCGTTGCTGTAAATCCTAGTATGCTGAATTGAATATTTTATAGCAGTGGGTTCTCGTGTTTCGCTTTCAGAATCGACCAGCGCCGCTCCACTTCTTTTTCAAATTCGCCAAGCATTTCTTTGTTTTCTTCCTTGAGCAGATGTCTTGATTTGCCCATATATTTCAGCCAGTCGCTGAGCGGCACCTGTTTTTTCTTCGCTTCAGGATCGTACGTAATATTCGTTTCTCCCTGCTCTACTTCATACAGTGGGAAGAAGTTTGAATTCACGGCCGCGCGGACGATGTTCTCCCCATCCTTGTCGCTCGATTTCCAGTTCAGCGGGCATGTGATCAACAGCTTGCCGTAGACAGTACCTACATTCTGGGCGTACCACTGCGCTTTTGCCGCCTTTTTCACAAGATCCTGCGGAAATGCTTCCGTCCCTGTGAATACATACGGAATATGCGCCGCCGCCATCATTTGTACCGTATCTTTGTGATGGAACGCTTTGCCCTGCTGCTGATTGCCGACACCGGACGTACTGGTCATATGCCCTAATGGTGTAGAATACGAAAGCTGTGCACCGGTGTTCATATAGCCTTCATTATCATATTCCAGAATGATCAGATTATGGCCCCGCAGCGCCGTCCCGATGGCCGAACCCATCCCGATGTCCATGCCGCCGTCGCCGGTCACCATCACAAAAGTGAAATCCTCAGGAACCTCGATTTCCCCGCGGCGTTTCTTCTCAAGGAACGCTTCTACCGTGCCGGATAAAGTAGCCGGTCCGTTCTGGAACAAATTATGAATGAAGCTCTGCTTATGCGAGTTATACGGATAACCCGTTGTTGTGATATAAGCGCAGCCGGTATGGAATAAAGTAACGACATTGCCTTCAATCCCTTTGAAAAAGAGCTCCAGCGCCGGGAAAATACCGCAACCTGGGCAAGCTCCGTGACCGGAAGCAAACCGTTTCGGTTTCGCGGCAAGCGCCCGCATCGGCGGCACTTTAACGGATAATTTACTTGTCTCTTCATCTACCTTTACGGTGATCAGGCCAGATTTAACGCTGTCTCCATTCATCGGGGCAATGACCGGCTGCAGTCTTTGCTCCTCAGCTCCCGGTGTTTGGCCGTAATAATCAAACGGCACTTTGGCATAACCGAGCTCCATTGCCTCGATCGTCAAGGCAAAAAAAGCTTCCGCGTCATCCGCGTAATAGTCTTTCCCGCCAAGACCAAATATGCGGGACAGCACAATAGGCTGCGGACCACGGATTTCCTGCAGGGCCGCTTTGACCTCATGGGTCAGATTGGCCCCGTGTGCACCGTAAGAATCGGCACGTTCGCCAACCAGTAGTGCTTTGACATCTGTCAACGCCTCGCGGATTTCTCTTGCCGGGAACGGCCGGAGAATATTCGGACTGATTACGCCCGCTTTAATTCCTCTCGCCCGCAGCCGATCCACGACGTCTTTGGAGGATTCGGCCGCCGAATTGAGCAGGAATAAAGCAACCTCCGCGTCTTCCATTCGGTACAGATCAAGCGGCGAATAGGATCTTCCGGATAAAGCTGCGTATTCCTCTGCCACTTCCTCGAACACCTCGCCCGCACGGTACATGGCGTTTGACTGTTGGAAGTGGTTGTTCATCAAATCGTCGCCGTTCATATAAGCCCCAACAACGATCGGGTTGTTCTCATCCAGCACATGTGGATATTCAGGCGCCTTTTCCCCTACAAACTCCTGAACGGTTTCCCGGTTCGTAAATATTTGTACCCGGCGTTTCTGGTGCGATGTGAAAAATCCGTCATAAGCTACAATGACCGGCAGGCGTACGTCTTCATGTTCCGCGATACGCAGCGCCATGATATTCATGTCATACACTGCCTGCGGTGAACGAGCGGTCAAAATCACCCAGCCAGTGTTCAGACCGTAGTAAAGATCCGAATGGTCACCGCGAATATCCAGCGGTCCGCTGACCGCACGCGTCACCAAATTCATGACCATCGGGAAACGTGTGCCCGCCTGCACAGGAAGCTGTTCGATCATATACAGGAAACCATTCGCGCTGGTAGCATTGAATACCCGTGCTCCGGCTGCGGCCGCACCGTAGCAAATCCCCGCCGATCCATGTTCGCCGTCAGCTGGAATCAGCTTGATGTCATGTTCGCCGCGTGTACGCATCATGTCAAGATATTGGGCGATTTCCGTAGAAGGTGTAATCGGAAAATAACCCATAATGTGATAGTTAATCTGGGCAGCCGCCATGGCAGCCATTTCGTTGCCCGATTCGAAGACTGCCGTTTGAGCGGCCGCCAGCTTGTTCTCCGTTGTTTCTTGAATTTGCATATTCATGATCTGACTCCCTCCGCAGTTAAATAGGGAAATGATTGCGGCACACGATGCTGCTCCGCATAATACGGCTCTTCTAACATGGCAGCTAAAGCGGTGGTCGGACAAGCTTCGATACACTTCAAGCAGCCTTTGCAATACTGATAATCGATGCCTTTCATAAACATCTGCATGTTGCCGCGCTTATCCGGTTTCTTCTCCCACACGATGCAGAAATCCGGACATACCGTATCGCACGCGGCACAGTGAATGCAGTCCTCGATCTTGTACTCTGGCAAATATCCCTGCCGGGAGCCGCTAAGATCCTTCAGGACACTGTTCGCCGTAACGTTCAGAATCCCGCCCAGCTCCTGCGTTGCATATCCAAGAATCGGCTGCGGTCTTGCGAAAGCGATTGGGTCTATAAGCTCTGAGCCATTTCCCAAGGAAAGGAACTGGACTTCGTTATATCCTCTGTCAAAGGTTCGCAAATTCGCCTCCACGAGGTGGGGCAGCTTTTTCTCAAATGTTGTGCGAATAACCTGCCGCATATCGTCCGGGTTTAGGAAGCTGCAAATCCGGAACAAAGCCCCCAGCATTGCCGTATTCACTTTGGTTTTTTCCTCAACGGAAATTTTCAGCGCATCAACTACGGCCAGCGTTCCCTGCGTCATGTTCAGATCCACGGCCACTTCGGAAAGGTCTCGAGCCGTATTCACAAGCACCGTTCCATCAGGCTGTAATCCGCTTATGACATCTATCGTCTTATACAATGCTTCATGAAATACGCCGACGACATGCGGCTGCTCAATGGGACTGTGATCTCGGATTTCCACCTCGGGATCGCAGAACCTTACGAAACTCTTCACCGGCGACCCCTTTTTCTCCGAACCATAGCTGGAAAAATTCGAACCGTTAAGTCCGGAGCCGGTAACCCCAGCTTCGGCCAGCATTTTTCCGGCCAGATTGGCGCCAAGCCCGCCGATGGATTCGAGACGGATCTCGAAAAATCCCAGTTCATTCTTTCGGGGTAAAATCGACATGTGCTCTCCTCATTTCTTCTTAGATCATTAATTCCAGTTTAAAAGAAGAAACCGACCAGGTTTGTGATTAAACTCACTACTTAAGAAATTGTGATTCCAATCACTATGTCGGTTGTGGGAGCGAAGTATACTGTCTTCAACAGTCCAATTGCGAGGCAATCTTATACTGACCTTACGACAAATAATCACGAAATTGGAGGAGAAACAATGAATAACAACGCCCAAGAGACCTTAAAGCATCAGCCGTCCATGTTCTGCTTTCAATGTCAGGAAGCATCAAAAGAAACAGGCTGCACCATTGTCGGAGTATGCGGCAAACCGCATGATGTGGCAAACCTGCAGGATTTGCTGATTTATCTGCTGAAAGGCATCTCTTTTCTCAGTCTGGATGTCCGGCTGCCGGAGGTGCTTGAACAGCGCGTATCGCTGTTTATTATGGACTCCTTGTTTGCAACGATTACGAACGCCAACTTTGACCGCGAGGTTTTTGTGGGAAGAGTCCGGGAAGCGATAGAGCTCCGCGGCGAGGTGCGCACCTATTATAACGAACAATATCCGGAAGGAACCGCCAATCTCCCTGATGCTGCCGTCTGGCAAGCGGATAACGAAGCTTCTTTTGATGAAAAAGCACGTACGGTTGGTGTCCTCTCGACCGGCAATGAAGACATCCGCTCGCTGCGCGAATTAATTACTTACGGCTTGAAGGGGATGGCTGCTTATACGTACCACGCGCTTCATCTGGAGAAGGATGATAACGAATTAAACCGTTTTATGCGCCGTGCGCTTGCCGCCACGCTTGACGACAGCCTTGAAGTGCAAGATCTGGTAGCTTTGACGATGGAAACCGGTAAATACGGCGTAAACGCCATGGCGATGCTTGATGAAGCGAACACCTCTGTTTACGGAAATCCGGAAATTACGAAGGTAAATATCGGGGTAAGAAACCGGCCCGGCATTCTCATCAGCGGTCATGATCTGAAGGATCTGGAGGAGCTGCTGAAGCAGACGGAAGGAACCGGCGTGGACGTGTACACGCATAGTGAAATGCTGCCTGCCCACTATTATCCGGCATTCAAGAAATATGAGCATTTTGTAGGCAATTACGGGAATGCCTGGTGGAAGCAGAATAGCGAATTCGCAGCCTTTAACGGACCGATATTAATGACGACCAACTGTATCGTTCCGCCGAAAGACAGTTACAAGGACCGTATATATACAACAGGCAACACTGGGTTTCCGGGTGTCCGCCATATTCCAGAAGGAAAAGACGGTGCTCCCAAAGACTTCTCCGCACTGATCGAGCAAGCGAAAGGATGCCCCGCTCCAACGGAACTTGAAACGGGTGAGATCATCGGCGGTTTCGCTCATGCCGCTGTGATGAATGTGGCCGATCAAGTCGTCGATGCCGTGAAATCCGGGGCAATCCGCCGCTTCTTCGTCATGGCCGGCTGCGATGGACGGATGAAATCCCGCAACTATTACACCGATTTTGCGGCTGAACTTCCAACAGACACGGTCATTCTAACTGCAGGTTGTGCCAAATACAAATACAATAAACTGGATCTAGGCGAAATCGGCGGTATTCCGCGGGTCCTGGACGCTGGTCAATGTAATGATTCTTACTCCCTAGTCGTGATTGCATTGAAGCTGAAGGAAGTATTCGGCCTTGAGGATATTAATGATTTGCCGATTTCCTATAACATTGCCTGGTATGAGCAAAAAGCGGTTATCGTGCTGCTTGCCCTACTATATCTTGGCGTTAAAAATATTCATCTGGGCCCTACGCTCCCTGCATTCCTGTCGCCTAACGTCGCCAAAGTCCTCGTGGAAAACTTCGGTATCGGCGGCATTACCAATGTGGAAGATGACATGAACATGTTCCTTGGTGCCTAAAAAAAGAATGCCCTCGCCGGGCAATGTCATTAAGTTAAGGCACAGGGCCAAAAGAAAAAAGAACTTGACAAGCGGATGGGAATGTGTGGCGAAGCCCCTTGAAAAAACGAGGAGGTTTCGCCAATGAATGAGTACGTCAATAAGCTAAAAGAAACGCTGACATCCCTCATACGAGAAATGGCAGCCGCACCAGCACCTTATATCAAAAACCCTGAAAAAGATTTTACCCGAAAGAAAAAGCTGCCCTTTGAAACGGTTATGCAACTCCTGATCTCCATGGGGGGCAACAGCCTCTATAAGGAACTCCTGGAATCTCAGGGTTATGATGTAAACACCGCAACCACTTCTGCTTTTGTACAGCAGCGCAATAAAATCCTGCCGTCTGCTGTGGAATTCTTGTTTCACAAATTTACACAATCGTATACGAATATCAAGGACTACCGAGGGTATCGATTGCTTGCCGTTGATGGTTCGGATTTGCATATCGCAACGGCATCGAAACCTCTTTCAGGGCATTAAAATACACCGTAGGTCTGACGAGTTTTCATGCAAAGAGACGGGAGTCCATCACCCAAGAGATTTTCGCAAGAATGATCCTGTACAATTTCGCTGAAAGGATGACCTCGCACGTCGTCATTTCCCAAATGGATAAACGGCACGTCAACTTCACGGTTGCCGTTCACGTATGTAGACATTTCCTGCGCTCACGAGGCAATGTGCCCCCGCCCGACGTTGAAGCGCTGATTCGCAAAAACATTTTGCCGATTCGACCCATTCGCCCAGGGCAAAAGAATACGCGCAAAATCCGCTCGAAATCATCTGTTAGCTTCGTCTACAGAGTAGCATAATTCGGTTCCGGTGAACATTATTTAAGCGGATATTCCATCCGCTTTGTTTGCTGAACACTTTTTCCTTGCTTGCACAAAAAAACAAACGGCACAGGGCTTTTTCCCATGCCGTTTCGGATTCCATTTTAACTTAATGACATTGCTTTTCCTTTTCGAGGGGGTCATTTTTTTAAAAAGGGATTACATGCGAACCATTAAAACTTGGCAGGACGTCTTCGACCTATTTAGTGCCAAAACCATCCTCGAATCATTAGTTGAACACGTAGCTGTTTGTGTTAACAGTAATGATCTGCCCGGTTGAGCTAAGCTTTAGCGGGTCTGTAGGTTACCAAGAGAGAACCAATCTTAAGTGTTTTGACGTCCACGAGATGGAATTCCTTCTGCTCTTTAAGATTGTCAAACAAATGCTCACCTACGTTGACCACAACCGGGTGCATGACTATCTGATATTCGTCAATAAGATTTGCGTTTGCAAGTGATCGCACGAGCGTTGGACTACCGAAAATAACAATGTCGCCACCGTCACCATTTTTTAAGTCCTTAATTTGCTCTTCTATATTACTGCCGGTCAATTGTTTTGGAGCTTCAAATTCTCCCCATTTTAGATTGTCGAGCGGGCGGGCGCTGGTTACAACTAGTTTGTGGGCGTTGTTTATCTTATCACCAGGCTTGAACCTCCATCGTCCCGTTTGGACCCTCGAATAGTCGGCCACTTTCTAGAGAGGTCTTCGTAGGTTCCACGGCCAAGCAAAATGGTATCAGCTGTTTCGAAAATATTTAATAGATACTGAGAACCTTCCTCAATGCCGGCGCTATTTCTCCAGACCGCCCAGTTGGTTTTGTCCTCGCTTGGGTCGCCAGTGACAACTCCATTAAAAGTACTGTGAATGAATAGAATGATTTTACGCATGAACTATCATCCTTTCTATCTTTGATAATCGTAATTTTGTTTCTCATTTATTTAGACGAAATTAGATTACGATATTCATCGGTGTATTTGTGCAGGAAGCCCAAATCGGGAAAATAATTTTGTGTTAATGAAATTTTGGACGTGGTATATTTGCTTGTCCTTTATTTCAATAATGTGAATACCCCAGGGTACCAAGTAGGAGTCTTCACCGCTTGGCACATACTGTGCGAAAGCAGGATAACCCCCATTCGCCGTAATCGGCAAAAACCGGGATCCCTCACAATGCCAGCGTGTAAGCGCAAAAAACTTGAACAAATCGTCTTTGCCGCGTACCCACCTTGCGAAAGGCGGCATTGACAGACGGCCCTCCTCATGAAACAACGCTACCAGCGCATTGATATCAAATTGTTCGAAGGCTTCCACATACCGTGATAGCAGCTCACGATCAGGTTCGACATCCATCATGCTAAACTCGTTAGAATGAAGTTTCGCTCGGTTCATCGTTTCTCTGGCTCTTTGCAGGGCGCTGTTAACCGCTGCCGGCGATATTCCTAAAGTTTCTGCGATCTGTTTGGAGGACCATTCGAATACATCCTTCAAAATAAGAACCGCACGTTGACGGGGAGGTAAGATCTGTAAGAGTGTAATAAAACAGAGTTTAAGGGTATCTTTGCGAATGAAAATATCTTCCGGACTCCCCGAGAAATCAGGGGCAGGCCAAATCCAAGCTGAGTCAGGAAACTTTTCGCGGAGTTCGACGATGAGTACCGCTGGGTCGGATAGGTCAATGGGACGCGTGCGGCGTTTGGCTTGTCTTAGCTTGTCCAGGCATAAGTTTGATGCAATACGATAAACCCATGTTTTGAATGAGGAATCCTGCCTGAATGAATGCCAACTTTGCCAAACACGAATAAAGGTTTCCTGAACAGCATCGTCTGCGTCATCGATGGATCCTAGCATTCTGTAACAGAACGATGTTAACTCAGGCTTTAAGTTCTCAAATAACTGAAGCTCTAATGCTGTTTCGTTCATCTTGGCCTCCTTTTGATGAGCGAAACACCCTTTTCACACATGCCACAGAACCGATCGTCTCCATTTTATAAGCCACTTATTCATCTTTAATAAAATGAGAAAGCACTACCTGAATAATGGGGGGCTCAAAACATATACTTTGGGATACTCTCACTATTGAGCTGACTGTGTTGAATTCTGCCATGTAACACCAAATTTTTTTATTACTTGTCCGTATAACGGTAGCTTCGTCTACAGAGTAGCATAATTCGGTTCCCATGAACATTTTTTAAGCGGATATTCCATCCGCTTTGTTTGCTGTACGCTTTTTCCTTGCTTGCACAAAAAAACAAACGGCACAGGGCTTTTTCCCATGCCGTTTCGGATTCCATTTTATTCTCGGTGTTGTCTCTGGGCTTAACTTAATGACATTGTCCGGATTTAGCAGGTAGATAACGATAACTGGTTGCCCGGTATTCGACCCTACCAAGTAACGCAGGAGAGAGAAAGCTCTCCAGTTGTTGCTTTAATTTGCTCCAGGACATGTATCCTCCTATGTTCCTAAAGCCTGACTACCAGTATTTCGCGGCAGTTTTATGGCAATGACACCTTAGTGCCAGGCTGGCTCCCAGTGATAGATTTCATTGGTTTCCTTCATAATGTACACGTTGAGAATATCTTCAATATTCATCAAATTATTATTTATCTTAAATTGCTTGCGTATATGTGCGACTTCTTTCTTTTTCATAGTTCGTCAGACAACTCCTAGAAAGTAAATTGGCTCTACCAGTATAAACGATATAAAAACCCTTCGCTAGAAGAAGGGCTTTAACATTTTACTCCTGTTCAGTTGTCACCATCGTGAAACGTCGTCTCGCGTCCGTTCGTATCAAATTGCAACGACTTCTTCTTTAAGCGCTATCCCGTCATGAAAAAATCTGAGGAAAACAAGGAGTACCTGAATCACCTCAACTCTGGCATTTGTCTAAAGCCTTAAAAAGTCGTCTCATCCATGTCACCTTTCCTTCACCTCTCTCCGCCTTACAGCCACAAGGTTTCCGAGCCTTCTCTCCCCCATTTCGCCTAATTTCTAGCGCAATTAAAGTTTGACCCAAAGGCTGGAGGAAACATAGTGGAAACCTGGGGATAGGGCTATAGATAGTCAGAAAAAAAAACGAAACGACGCGTGTTTAAGTCGACGCAATGAGTTCGTACACCCATGTTTCAATAACCTTACATATTTGAAATTAGCATATTTTCAAATGCCTCATCTGGATTATTTGAGTTATTTATATGTAACCATTCTTTAAAATCCCCCTCATAAGTAATCTTTCCTTTATTAAGTATGATTAGGTGGCAATCTAGATACATTAAATCTTGAAGTTGATGTGTAGATATAATACAAGTCTTACCCTCTTGTATAAGATTCCCAATTAATTTATGAATTTTTTTTCTAGATGCGGGGTCTACTCCACTTGTTGGCTCATCGAAGATATATATTGAACGGTCAATCATAATTAAAAGATGGGTAAAAAACCATCTTCTTTCCCCGATAGACATTTTCCCAATTCTTAATTCCCACAAATGTTCAAACAAATCTTTTTCACGTTGCGACATTTTTTCTGTGTAGTAACCCGTTTCTTTTACTATTGTTTTATTATCTATTCGCTTAACAAAATTTGCAAAGTCTCTTCCTTTAATAACAGGTGAAAAGAAGAGACTTTGGGTCACATATAGTATATCCTCTACATGTGGTATATTTATCTCTCCTGATTCCGGTTTCAGAACATTTGTTATACAGTCAAACATCGTTGTTTTGCCTGAACCATTTACTCCAACAATTGCATTCAACTTGTTTGGATGTAATGAGAAGGTTACATCCTTTAACACAAAATCTTTTCCTCTTGGATATTTATATTTAAGATTTTTTATATTCATAGCAATAATCCTCACTTTGATTAATACTAAAAGTATGGAAAGCTTAGTTTCAAACATAAAAATTTTATTGTAACTCTATCTTTGTAGCATAGATAGTAAATTTATTTTTCTCATGGCTATGTACCCTACAAAACCAAAAAATAATAACGGAACAAAAAACTGAACATATAGAAATTCATGATGGAACATTCCAAACAAGGAACCCATGTTTAATGAGATCTCATAGATGAATTTAAAAGGATTAAACATCTCCAAAAAACCCGCATATTTTATATCGACATTAATAGCAACTAAAAAAACTGGATATATGAGAATATTTAATATCGTGGATATGCTGGAAACCTGAACAGGTAAAAGTGCTATGGTAAAAGTTGCAAAGGCTAATGGTATTGAGATAATAACAATGATAACCATTAGCATCAATAATTTGAATGAAAATATACTGTAAATAAGCGTTAGAATCGTTGTGAAAAGCACTAAACTTAAAATAGCAAAAGCAACTTGTGTCAGGACTATTCCGAAAATGATTGGATATTTGCTGCCTGCTATTAAAGTATATGTCTTTAATAATCCACTTTCTTTAAGTCTTGCTGATTGTAGTCCAATTCCATTTAAAAATGTGCTGATGATAATAAAGGCCCAAAACCAAAAAATATATTTAATGATATCTAAATTATTGCTAGTGGAATCCAATATATTCCTCTGTAGAACTAATGCTATAAAAAGAGGAAAAATCACCGACCATACAAACGCCACTTTTTCGAATAGTAACATTTTTAAATTTAATATAAAGAATCCGAAAACTCTCCTCACACTATTCTCTCCCTCTATAAAAAATAGAACTTTTAAACGTATAGTTCATAGTTCATTGACATTGACTGATTGCGGACTTTGTTACGCTATTTATAATTGATATAGAGGCAGGGTATGAAAAAGTTTTAAATATTGCTTCATTAGTACTAGAAATTTCTTGTTTTTTAACTAGCTTGAATATCCCCTTGACCCCCTCATCCTCTGAATGGCTATATAAACCTAAAAACTCATATTTACCCAATTCTAACATCCTATTCCTAGTATTTTCAAATTCTAACGCCATCTGTCCTAATAATTTTAATTTACTTGTATTGAATTCATCTTTATTCATACCATTGTCTCTATAGTGATTTATTTTTTTGAAAGTTTCCTGAATAAGATAGTCTGTATCGTTCACTTTTGGTAAAGATGCACTGATTATAAATAGCCCCCCCTCTTTATATATAAGTGGATAGGAATGTACCATATAAACTAAGCCATGATTGTCCCTTAGTTCTTTAAACAATATGGAAGAAGCACCAATCCCAAATAACTGATTGAAAATCATAAAAGCAAGAAGTTTAGAATCCATATGAGAAAACATGGGAAAACCCATCATGATAAAGTTCTGCGCAGTATCTCTTTGTGCTATCACGTTACTAGATTTATAATCTGGAAGAGCACTCTCTAAGCGATAATTTTCCTTTTTACTCAAATCCGAAAATTTTTCTTCTAATATAGTTAATACTTCGCCCTCATAGTTCCCTGATACAGAAATGACTATTTGTCTCGGATTTAGATTTTGAAAATAAAAATTTGAGATATAATCACTCTTCATTTTTGAAATTGTTGTTATATCTCCTAGAATAGGGCTAGACAGCATATGATTTTTCCAAATTTCGGTTAATAAATTTTGTTGACAAACTTCATAATAATTATCCATATGCAAGTAGATTTCATTTATAATCACCTTTTTTTCTTGGTCAATATCCTCTTGTTTAAACACTGGAAAAGCAATTAATTTATATATTAAATCGGCAACATAGCTTGAATACTCTTTTAAACATTCAACATAAATGCACATATACTCCTTAGTAGTAAAAGCGTTAATGCGGCCCCCTATGTTTTCCACCAATTCGTTAATTTCACGTTTATTAAAATAATAGTTTTCTTGAAAAAGAAGATGTTCAATAAAATGAGATATACCGCTTTCTTCCTTTGTTTCATATTTCGAACCGTACGGTAGAAATATGCCCATAGAAAAAGTGTTATGACTTTCTATATGATCCGTTACTAATCGGATACCATTTTCGAAAACTATCCTTTCCATTCATTACACCCCTCTTATCAATATTTTAAGGAAAAGGAATCATTCTATATGCATTAGGAAAGTTTGCGATATTTTTATTAAAATCTATTTTTGTCTCTTTTTCTGAAAAAATCTTTGGATACATATGAGGATAACCATTGGGTGAAAATACTTTAACAATTTTCGTTTTGAAATTATCAGTAAAACAAGGTATATAGATACAATAAGGAATTATATTAAGATCGTATGAAATCGCCTCTATAGATTTTGAGAAATCAACCTCGGATCTATTTTTATTATAGACTTCCTCATCTATTTCATTTCCATTTTCCCACAAAAAATGGTATTCATTAACAAATTATTCAATTGTAATATTTCTATAATAATCCATGTATAACTCATTGTTCTGATAGATATTATTTGAAACCTCATTGATATAGTTTTTTGTCCAACTGTCAGCAAAAGTTTGGAAAGTTTCTTCCAAAGCATTTTCAATTGCTCTTTCTAAATCAAAATTTGCGCTTAATCCTAATGCTTTATGTACTTCTCCATATCCAATTATAAAAATTGTATGTATTTCTGAATGTAGTGAAATATCTAATATATATAATTTGTCAACAAAATCGAATATTTTCTTATACAGATTATTTATTTTTTCACTTTTTATATGTTTTATATCAATAATCTTCGCTGGCTTTTTAGTTATCCATGAAAATACAAGAGATTGTCTTTCGAAGAATTCCATAAACGCTGAAGTAATTGCCAAGTTAGAATCTAAGTGGGAAGCAATTCCGCATGAATCATTAAATTGCCCTGAATCAATAAGATATATTTTGTCAGAGCTAATAAATTCTTGTTCACCACTTAACATATTAAAAGATAAAAGGAGTTCTTTTTTATTTTTTGAAACTAAAGTGTTTCTTTCAATCCATTCTCCTATAGCAGATTTAATTACTCTATTAATCTCAAAATGCGAGTTATGGCCATTGGATGAAGAGTTTAAAGGTGAAGATATATAGGCTTGTTTAGACTGTGACAAAAATAAAGAGCGATTAATATAGAACCTGTCTCCTATAAAGGGCTCTCCTTTATGATAATTTTTTAATTTCATATTATCTGAACTCCCTTTAGATAATTATGCAATCTGGAATATTATACAAATCACTTTCTGTTAAGTTTATAGTTTTCTTATTAATAGTTTGATCAACATTTATCCTTTGTTTAATTGGAATATGGTTATTTAAATTCTTTGAAAAAATCTTCACGATTTTCAAATTGCTCTTTATACTATTTCTTAAGAAAATAGCATGTAACTCTTCAACCCAGGTAGGGAAACTAAGCAGTAATTCATCAACTCCTCCATTTTTATTCTTAATTGGTTCCTCTATGTAAGTATCTTTAAATGATTCTTCTAAATATTTTAAACATTCCCCATGATATTTATAATCAATAGTTGATACTTTTTTGTAATTTCTCATATCCTCTACTTCGTTTTGCCATTTTAATAAAAATGCTTCTTCAATGGCTGCTGTAATACTATCTTCCAAAACTAAACTGGTTCCCACTCCTGATGCGTAGATACAATGCTCATCAAATATAAAAGCAAAGACTGCTATCGCAGGCGAAAAATATGTATTTACAAAGAGTTTTAAATTCTTACCTTCTCTGTGCAATTTTTGTATTTCATATTCGTAGCCAGTAAGATTTCTATCTAAAATACTCCCTTGTTTTCCATACCAAAATAAAAACAATGCATTTTTCCCTATTAATTCCAACAGCGCATTCTTAATAGCTTGTTCACTATTAGTATGAGCTGCTGTACCAGTTGTGTCACTGCACATAGGATTACTAGCTTTATATTTACTATATTCAATTGGTAATTCATTAATGTTTTTCGATAATAAATCAAATGTGTTAACTTTTCCGTTTGAATTTATACATCCTCCTAACATTAAAGCTCTTCTTTCTAGAGATTCTGAAAAACTCTTCTTAAGAGATAAAACTTTGTTATTACTAATCGAATTGCAACCACTCGGTCCTTTATATTCTCCTATTTTAAAATTCCCAATATAAGAAAAAGTTTTATAATAATTATCATTTAAAAAAGCTTTATATGGTATGTTAAAATGAGATAGACTGCGTGTTATATGAATCATCTTCATTTCCCTTTCATTTTATACCCAAACCATTGAATTAATGAGATCGGTATTAATCTAGGATTTAAGCCTGATAAGTAAGTTAATGCATTATCATCAAATCCAGACCAACAGAATTCACCTAGTCCCTTTTTTTCTGATACTAAAACCTCTCTTAAAGCTTGAGCCATTAACCCAATTTCAATTAGTGCATGTCTATAGCCTCTTTGTTTGTACTTAATGATGGCTTTTTTCAGATCAATAGCATACCCTATTGCAAAATTAGAATAAATTTGTTTATTTGAAGTATTTAATACTGATAAAAAATCATTAAACTCCTCAGTGCTCCATTCTTTTATTTTTTTTAAGCTTAGTGCATAGGTATCGAAAACGTAACAACCTCTCAAATTCGATAACCCCTCTATTGCATTATTTTCTAATATATATATCAAAGGAACAATTGGATATAATGCTCCAGCTGAAGGATATCTTTTTGAACCCGAGTCAAAATCTCTCCCAAATGAATTATAAATAATTGAATCGAAATCTTTTTTTGACATCGGATCTCCTAAAAAATCCCTGTGACTGTTTTGGAATTTTTTAGCCTTTACTTCTAACTTAAGTTCCGATGAGAAGTGATTGGGAATATTATCTGAAAATTCGTTGTTTTTCAACCAAGTTAATAGTTCTCTTGAATAAGGGAAAACATCGCAATTTTTTCTTTTGTAAACGCCGCTTTGGTGAAATTTTATAGTTTGATTAAATAATTCCTGATCCAAAAGATTATCTAATTGATAATCCCAATACTTAGATATATTTTTTTTGATATTATTCATAACAATCACACATCTCCCAGTGAATACCTATGTCTTTTGTTTTAATTTTTGTCCTTAAATCAAAAGAGATACACTCGTTTATTTCATGTAAAGATTCATGACTTTGTATTACAAAACCGCTTTTTCTTAAAATGAATTTATCATATAAATCAAATAGGATTTTCGTGATATTTATGATTTCAATTATTTCAAGTGGATACTCAACTTTAAATTTATTATCCTCATGGTATAAAATATCTACTAACTGTTGATATGTTAGCTCATTTGTGTCACTAATTCTTAATTGTGATTCTATATGTCCCATATGACAAAAATGGCAGGGACTTTTCCAATCTGAACAATAAGGTGAATCTACATAAAATTTATTATTATAAATATAACTCATTAACAAAACTGAGTTTTTATTTCCTTTTATTTCTTTAATTATCTCCTCAGCAAGTTTTTTGTCGTATGGATTAAGAAAAACCATTACGAAATCATTGGATTTAATATGTGGTTTATCTAACAAAGATATATCTAATGGGCTTGTATTTATACTATTTATCGAATTAATAAAAGATCGGAATTCTTTGTTATTTGTTAAAAATTTTGAACAATTAATATCATAATTTTTTTTGTGAAAATTTTGGATAATTCCATACTGTAATAAAAAATTAATTGCTTCTTCAGTATTTTTCCCAAAAGAAACTTCCAAAAATTCTTTATCGATTTTATTATTTGTCATTTTGTCCAGTTTCTTTATCACGTCTATCATCTTAGCGTTTTGAATATTAACTATACCGTGTTTATTTTGTAAAACCATATTTTTATTTGGTAAAATATGGTATATAAAGTTCACTACTTGAAATTCATCTTTTTTTTGGGTTTCTAACATTATAATCCCTCTTTTTGTGCATTAAATTATTTGAAAATCAATTAATTAACTTTAATCTTTATATACTCTCCTACTCGTAAACATAGAAGAGAGAAAACAACCTTCTCTCTTCTATATCTAACAACAAAGTTTAGGTCTCAATTTGAGAAGAACCACCAGAACCACAGCTACAACAGCAACACAATACGATTTTCCAGTCATTTCTCATTTCTTGTTGTCCAGTTAGTACTCCTGTTCCAAAAAGTTGATCATTTTGAACATTATTAACTGGTTCATAAAGTTTTTTTCCAATTGGCTTTTGACTATTAATTTCTATCATATTTATCACCTCTCTTGTAAAAACTCCCCTAAACTATCTTGTTAAAGATTTGCGCCAACAGCATCTTTTTCAATTTGTGAAGAGCCACCAGAGCCACAACTACAACAGCAACACAAAATAATTGACCAGTTATCATTTCTCATTTCTTGTTGTCCAGTTAGTACTCCTGTTCCAAAAAGTTGATCATTTTGAACATTATTAACTGGTTCATAAAGTTTTTTTCCAATTGGCTTTTGACTATTAATTTCCACCATATTTATCACCTCCTTATATAAGGATTCTTTGGGAATAATTAGGATTGATTGCTATATATAGTGTACTTCATATTTTTAAATTTATTATTTTGGTATTTTCCGTCAAAGTTTGATGATTTAATCGATTATGCAATGGATTTCATTATTTCGTAACGATCGACTGTGGCAGAAATTTGTCAACTAAGGCATTGGTTGGCTGAGGGACAAGAATCGCGTCCAATTGCAGTTTGATAAAGTTATCACTAAATCCGCGTTGACTGATCTGATATCAATGAATTAGAGAACGGAGAAAAGAGCCCAGGCTAATGTAAAGCTTGAGCTCTTCATGTTAAGTCCTCGATTTTGACGGTACCGACTTCAGTTAATTCTTAAATTAAAATGACATGTACTTAATTACTCAACTTTCGCATCTGGAAAATAGGCTTAAACCCTTGAGCACGTAAGTAGAATTCAATAGATTTACTTGTATTGACAAAAAACACCTCACTTGTTTGGTATCATGGAAGTGTCGAATCAACCATGCCAACAAGAAAGGTGTGTAACCCTATGTTACAACAATATTCCCTGTCTGAACAGTCTCGTTTTTCTAAACTTTTTGTTGCACTTCACATCGGGAAAACCTTGCGGCTTGCGGGGATTTCTAAATCCTTTGGTCTTTCCAGTTTAGCAATTTTTCAAATCGTATTCTCTCTTGGTTTTTGAAGGAAAGAACTGGTTTCGAATTCTGGAAAGTGACCGCGGAGCCGATCTTCCAGGTAAAGATGTCGTCTATCGGTTTTTAAATCAATCTTCCTTTGCCTGGCGGCGATTTTTGCAGACGTTAAGTCTT
>NZ_JAGGRD010000078.1:0-14191 GCF_018613005.1 Paenibacillus sp. ISL-20 | reverse complement strand
CGCTCTACAGGAATGCTAACGTTTCCCGTTAGCTTAATGAACTTTTATTTTAATAAATAGAATAATCAATTTCATCCCCATCTGGTGTAACTAATTGAAAAAGAATGGCTTCATCTTCATTATCGAGCTTCATGTTCAATTTATTTATTGTAATTGCTTGTACACCTGTTCGCTGCGGTCTGGCAACGATGACTACTTGATTCCCTTTTGTCACAACGCTAACTATCTTAGCTTGCATTACAACGGCGACTACCTCATTTACTCGCTCCACTTGAGTTGCACCTTTTTGCTCAACATTAAGGTCACTTAAACCTAAGTTATGCAAGAAATCATACAAGTTCGACAACCCCACCGCAGACGTTGTAAATAGCCTGTGCTGAGCATAGAACAATCTTAAAGGCATATACGCCTAACGTCCTCCTGAATATGTACTGTGCCATTGCTCTTTATATAACGGTTTTTGCCACTGTGAATCATTCAATATAAGCCTAAACGGCAGTATAACGCCTCTATGCATCACATCTTTTGTTGTTTTCATCATTGACGGGAATGGACGCTGAAAAAATGGAGTTTGAATGTCTGTTGGTGTAGGAGGCTCTAATTTTTCTAAGCGTCTCAAAAGTTCCTTATCCTGTGTTAGTGATGGCTGCGCTTCAGCAAAAGCGGCGGTGAGCACTTGCTTTGGTTCATCTCCAATTCCGTGTATATAAGTAACCATGGCAATGATAACCGCGCTAAGTATAAATCTCAAATGAATCCCTCCTTAGCTTTCTTACCTACGGCATCAATATTTCCTAATACAAAAAATAGTATTCATTTGTGTAAACTGCTCGATAGTTGAACAAAGGCAGCCGATCACAATGACAGGCTGCCTTCTTATTTTTGATTGAGCTAACGTTTCCCGTTAGCGTAATGAGACTGTTCCATGCTTTATCAAAAATACTGAGTCGGATCAAAGTCTCCTTTATCATCTTTCTTAATGGATTCCTCCATCTCATCGACGGAACAATCTTCCAAGTCCTCGTCTTCTTCATCGCCATAAAAACTATCAGTATTGATAATAATATCATCGGTTTCGATAGTGATTTCTAGCGGTTCGTTGACATCAAGTTGAAGATTAACAACGTATGGGTAGGAACTTTCGATTCGAACGCCATCTCCCCGCCTAAAGTCACCGTCGGAGCCATACTGATGCTCGATATAAACATAACCACTTACTTGGACATCGATAAGTTGATGATCAATTGACCCCACAGTGATGTCCAAAATATCGCTTCCTTCGACAAGATAATGTGTAGACAAGATATCTACTTCAACCAATACGTCTTCAATTGTGGCAGACGAGATTGCTTCATGCAGAGATACTTCCAGCGCTTCAGAAACCATATCTTTCAGTTCTTCAATGTCCTCAAAGAATCTTTGTACAGCAGATAACGTATCCTCCACGAGCTTGCTCCCGGTAAGATGAGACACGTTAAACGTGCTTTCATTGTAGTGAACGTAATTGCTGAGTTCGTCTACCGCCTGTTGTGTTCTGTCTGTGATAAATGAGAGGTCTAGTTTAAGCTCGTCGGTCACGAATTCATCCGAGAGTCCCCCGCGAATCGCATACTGCATTTTTTCCGTTCGTTTAGGTGTCGTTCTTTTGCCATTGTTGTCATCCCACCATCCACAAAGAACGACACTTGAAGTAGGAGCTAAACGATCAATGACGTGATTAACCAGTTCCCTAATCCCTAACGAGAAGAAAGCGTAGCGTAATGGATTTGTTTCAGATGACAGTGCATCGAGCGATGCCGTAAACGCATCAACTTCCATTGCACTCTTTAGATAGTTTTGAATGACATGTCTCGGCATTTGTCGCATGTCTATGACCCACCTTTTTCAATTGTATTCCTTATTTTTTATATCCCGCCCTGTATTCTTCTTGCCGTCTTTTATTCTGAACTACTCGTGTGGGAAAAATAAAAATTCGTTCCATTAATTAAAGTGAAAATCTTACCCGAAAATTTCCCGGATATTTGGTATTTCAAGTCTTGTACATATCGCCTAGAAATTCAACGATTACGAAGTTGGATCGTCTACACTAAGTTGGACAGAAAAAATAAGGGCTAGTAGAATGAAAAGAATAATACTAGGAGCGGATCTACTATGCCAAAACAAAGACGTACATTTACAGCAGAGTTCAAAAGACAAATGGTTCAGTTATATGAAAACGGAAAATCAAGAGCAGACATCGCGAGAGAGTATGAGCTTAGCCCATCTGCATTCGATCGGTGGATAAAACAAGCTCAAACCTCAGGTTCGTTTTCCGAAAAAGATAACCGAACCGCTGAAGAGAATGAGCTCATCACTCTTCGTAAACGAGTTCAGCGGCTTGAAATGGAGAATGATATTTTAAAGCAAGCCGCGCTGATCATGGGACGAAAGTAAAGATCATTAAGCAAAACAGTGATAAATACTCGGTATCAGCAATGTGCAAAGTCCTGCAAATCGGTAGAAGCACGTTCTATTATGAAGCGAAAGAAAAAGACATCGAAGAGGAAGAAACTACGGCTATCGTAGAAATCTTTCATACCAATCGAAAAGCGTATGGAACGCGCAAATTGAAGGTCAAACTTCAGGAACAAGGCTATACGGTTTCAAGACGTCGAATCGGAAGGATTATGAAAGAGCAGGGTCTGGTGTCCACGTACACAATAGCACAGTATAAGCCGCATAAGACTGCTTGTAACGAAGCTACAACGGCGAATGAGTTAAAACGTGAGTTCGATCAAACTGAAGCTAAACGCTTCGTCGTCAGCGATCTCACTTATGTCAAAGTCCAGCACAAGTGGCATTACATTTGCGTGCTGATCGATTTATTTAACCGAGAAATCATTGGCCACAGTGCAGGTCCACACAAGGACGCTGCTCTGGTTTCCCATGCCTTTGCCACAGTAGAAGGCGATTTGAGCGACATTCAGTGGTTTCATACGGATCGTGGAAGCGAGTTTAAGAATCAGACCATGGACGATCTACTTGAGACGTTCAACATTGGTCGCTCCCTGAGTATGAAAGGTTGCCCCTACGACAATGCCGTTGCTGAAGCTACTTACAAAGTGATGAAAACAGAATTCGTCAATCAGATGAATTTCCAGAGTCTTCATCATCTCAAACTAGAATTATATGATTATGTGAACTGGTTTAATAAACATCGCATTCATGGCACACTAGGCTACATGACGCCAGTTCAGTACAAAGCAGAGGCCCTTAAAAAAGTTGTCTGATTTACTGTTGACAGTCCATATGGTGACTCTCCTTATAACGCTCACCCGTAAGGTTTAATGGAAGGATTTACACTTTCAATATTTAGGATTCGCGCTATCCTGCCCGTTAGTTTTATAAAACGCTGGACAAGAACTTGTACCGATAAAATAAAAAATCCGCTATTTTAGCGACTTTCAATGCGACTATGTTCTTGTCCCCGATAGTTATTTAAGCATGATATTGGTTTATACGACGGAACTTTGAGTTACTTACGAATTACTTTCATTATGTTCTCAACACTACAGTCATCCCAAACAATTACATGACACTTATCTCTCTTAAGTCTTTCAAGTGCGCCAAACCTATGATTTCCATCACGTACACTCAGAACTCCATTCCTATTTTCGGCAATCAATGGTGGCATATCCCATCCACCTTCTATACGTTTACATATTTGATTTATGTTATAGTCCCACCATTCTTCATTCTCGATATACTCCATGTGTAATTCAGGTCCAACCACTCTTTCTAAAGATGATAATTCGATTTCTATAGGACCAACCCAATGTCTCTTATGGTTTTTTAAACCTTCTGATAAACCAATATTGTCTCCCTCTCCGTTCAAGAAAAGATGAACCCAGGTCTCAATATCACCGTTTAGAGCCTATTCATTTGCTGCTTTTAAAGTAAATATTGTCATAGTTTTACCTCACTGATTATTTTCTTCGTTCTGTCGTATAACGTCTTATCTACTAACTTCGTAAAAACCCCATATATATTCGCGAAATTATTGAAATATCCTGCCCGTTAGTTGAACAAAGGCAGCCGATCAGGTTGGTCGGCTGCCTCCTTTGTTTTATAGAGCTATCGTTTCCCGTTAGCTCAACAAGCGGCTGCTAGAGAACGGACAGCCACCTCTTCGGACGAAACAAATTTTCGATAACCCTTTACTTTATCGAAGCATCCTGCCTCTAATTAGTTGCTTAAGTTGCGATAGTGATATAATAATATCAGGCAAACTAAGAAAGAGGGTGAATCCTTTGGCTATTCATTTTGGTGTAACACTCGACCTGCTCCACGCAAAGTCTTAAGGGCAAACAGACCCTGAACCTTGTGTGGAGCTAATAGATTGGCATCCTGAGTTAGGTCTGTTGGTCCAGAGACTTTGCATCCTATATGAAATTAATTCATAAAGGAGCGGGTTTCGATGACAAGCATGACAAATTTCTCATTAAAGCAATATCGTAAAGAGCAGGACTATAGCTATACCCTTGGCGCATATGCCACTATTGAAATGATTCAGGCACGGCCGGAGATCGTAGAAGTCGTTTATATCCATTCTGCATATCGGGATCGCAGTGTACTTGAAACCCTCTGCCAGCAGCAGCATATTCCAGTTGTCCAGCAGGATAAGGCTTTTGCCAAGGTCGATCGGAAAGAAAATTGCTTCGTGTTTGGGGTGTTTTCCAAATATTCAGATAGGCTTGCTTCCGATAAACCTCATATTCTCCTCGTCCATCCTGGGGATATGGGCAATCTCGGCACCATTATCCGGATAACCGCAGGTTTGGGATTTGGCAATCTCGGGATCGTTACTCCCGGAGCAGATCATTTTCATCCCAAAACCATCCGCGCCTCTATGGGGGCATTATTCCGGATTCAATGTTGTTCCTTTCCCAGCTTCGAGTCATATCGCAGCCAGTTCGGTCGGCACGACCTGTTTTCTTTCATGCTTCGTGCTGCAACCACACTGACACCCGAGACCTGTCCCGTAACGGAGCTGTTTACCCTTGTTTTCGGAAATGAAGCTGCAGGTCTTGACGAAGAAATATTTAGCCATGTGGGAACTGGCTTGAAAATAGCACAGACCCCAGACGTGGATTCCCTGAATCTATCCATTGCCGCTGGTATCGGCGCCTATTTATTCGCGTCAAAAAACAAGCTCATCTGACTAACATTCTCTCGTATATAAGATTTTGAAGCTTCATCGGAGGGCGGAAGCCCTCTTCTTTACTTTCCAAATCTCCCTTCATCAAACCGGGCCGATCTCAATCCCATTACATCGGAGTTGCACTTCAAAGGGTTTCACGCCTTCCATGGTCTTAGCGCTCATGAACTCAAGGCTCAACTCCCTCTTGCTGGTTACTAAACTGCCCGTTAGCGTAACGAAAGACTGCCTAACGACAGCCCCTCTCAGTGTTGAACTATAGTTTCCCGTTAGTTGAACAACAGTATGTTATTTTAGTATAAAACTGTTAATAAAGTCTCTAATAATAGGCTTATGACTCTTTGCAAGATTATCAGGAATTTCATTTAAATCAATGAACTCGAATTCTAATGATTCAGAACGGTTAACAATCAACTCCCCTTCAAAATACTCAGCAAAGAAAGCATTGACAACAACATAGAATTCATCGCCATTCGGTTGCTTAATGTAATGATCTTGACCTGAGTAGACATTAATTAGTTTTAAATTGTCGATAGATAAGTTGGTTTCCTCTTTTATTTCTCTTTTTGCAGTTTCCTCAATTGATTCCCCTAACTCCATTAATCCACCAGGTATTGCCCATGAACCTACAGGATATTTTCTTTTTTGGAGCAGAATCTGATTACATTCGTTCTTTAATATAACGACTGATCCCACAAAAATTAACGGTCTGGTTCCGACAACAGCCCTGAGCTCTTCAACATATCCCAATTATATCTCCTCCTATTAAAAAACCTCCTGATAACCCTTCTTCATCCAAGCTATGCTATCCTGCCGGTTAGCTTATGAAAAAGCAGCCGATCATGTTTACCGGCTGCCGTATTTTCTTTATCGAGCTAGCGTTCCCCGTTATTTGAATCGCCTGCCGAAGACATGGCAGCCGGTCCGTTAGACTAGCGTTCCCGTAGTATAGTCTCCATGGGATAAGAAAGTCCCTCCACTTTCTTATCTAAGCGAAGTAAGTCTCCACGGTCTCCGTAAAAACAGATTCTCAAATACTCTCCAAATACTCTAGAACGACCTATTGAACTTTGCATCCAGTGTTCTCTATTTATCGTTTGACCATTATAGCTGGAATCAAAGCCATATGAAAAATAATTAATTTTTTGAGGCAAATACTTCGCCAATGTACGATATTGCCTTCCCGCACCATGAGATTTGCAAACAAATAAAAGGGACTCGATACTATTGAAATCAAATACTTCTTTAGCGAATAACACATTCTCTAAAGTGTTCCTTGAGCGATCTTCATACACAATTACATTTAAAGGAATACCTGCCTCAGTTAATTTATTAACAATGATATGCGCTTCGGGTACAGTTTTGTCTGACCAATTCTCATGCTTAATTCCTGTAGGGCTGACTCCTCCTGTGACAATAATAATTCTGCCCATGCCTTTATTATAAGCGTCAATCGTCGCTTCCCAATGCCCAGGATGAGTACCCCCGAAAACAAAAATAGCATCGCAAGGTAATATTTCCTTAGATAAGAAAACGATATCAGTTAATTCGTTTATCTGTACTTCAGTTAATTCAGGAACTATAGGATCTTTAGGTATTTCAGGTTGCATATGACACCCTCCTTAATTCAAATCACTATTCAAATATATGCGTCGAACCTAATTAAGTACTTACAATTTTATATATAACTGCCCTTTAGTCGAGTAAGGACGGTTCTCGAGGACAAGCCGTTAATATATCCTTAGCTTTCCAGCCCGTTAGCTTAACACGCTTCCGATATTGAAAACATTAGACACTCATCTAATCGGCTATGAATATAAGTTCTTATCCATTTCGGCTAACGATGTTCCGTGACTTCTTATGCATGTATGTTCTTGTCCTCCGACAAAAGAACAACGTACATCTACATCCATTCTCCACCTCGTTCCCCGTAGTTTCATTCATTGAGCAAATCTGCCCGTTAAGTTAACGAAAAGCAGCCGATCGTGTTGACCGGCTGCCCTCTTTTATTTATTGAACTAAAGTTTCCCGTTAGTTTAACTCAAATTGGCGTTTATCAAATTCTCGTAATCTTTTTATTCCTGAAGAGAGTAAGTTATATCAAAATGTGTCCTAAGCTTAATAAATAGAGTAATCAATTTCATCTCCATCAAGCGTAACTAACTGGAAAATAATCGACTCATAAACGCTATTGAGCTTCATGTTCAATCTATTTACAGTAATTGCTTGTACACCCGTTCGTTGTGGTATGGCTGTAATCACTACTTGATTTCCCTTTGTCATAACTCGCTCGATCTTAGCTTGCATCACAACAACAACCACCTCATTTACTCGCTCCTCTTGAGTTGCCCCTTTCTGTTCAACATTCAGGTCACTTAGCCCTAAGTTATGCAAAAAATCATACATGTTAGATAACCCTACCGCAGACGTTGTAAAAATCCTATGCTGCGCATAAAACAATCTTACAGGTATGTATGACCAACGCCCTCCGGAATATGTGCTGTGCCATTGTTCCATATATAACGGTCTTTGCCATTGTGGTTCATTCAAGATTTGCCTAAAGGGCAATTGGAAGCCTGTACGAATTACTTCCTTCGTTGATTGCATCATTGATGGAAATGGACTTTGAAAAAATGGAGTTTGAATATTTGTTGGTGTAAGAGGTTCCAATTTTTCTAAGCGTTTTAAAAGTTCCTTATCTTGTGTCTGTGATGGTTGCGCTTCAGCAACAATGGCGTGCACTTTCTTCGCAACTGTTCCTTTTGATTCCTCTCCAACTCCATAACAAAAAGAAGTCTGAGTATTAGTCACCGTAGCAATGATTAGCACGATATAAATGAACCTCAACTTAACCCCCACCTTTTTACTTTCTAACCCCAGACATTAATCTTCCCTAAGAAAAATAATGGTATTCCTTTAGCGTAATCTGCCCGTTAGTTGAACAAAAGCAGCCGATCTCATTGATCTGCTGCCTTCTTGTTTTTATTGACTTATCGTTTCCCGTTAGTTCAATCTAGATTGATGTGAATCTTGTTCATTGCAAGCCAATCAAGAGTTTTAAACCGAAGATTTTCCCCAAAACGGTTGATGTGCTCAAAATATGTCTCACGCCTTCCGAACAGAGGGCGAGTAAAATACGTCAGCATGCATATGCTGAATTTTGTCCCAGTTACCGGGATTGGTCGTGTCTGGAGTGCGGTGCTCCAGAATGGCCTGATATAGGTCGGTTTTTTGTTCTAAATGGGCAACG
The DNA here is from genome assembly GCF_018613005.1 of Paenibacillus sp. ISL-20. Classification (NCBI taxonomy): domain Bacteria; kingdom Bacillati; phylum Bacillota; class Bacilli; order Caryophanales; family Paenibacillaceae; genus Paenibacillus; species Paenibacillus sp. ISL-20. Next base: position 5,744 of record NZ_JAGGRD010000078.1, on the reverse strand, counting down.
TGCCGTTTGGCTTCTTCAAGCTGAACGAGCGCCGCTTCTTTATGCTCCATCATAAGTGCGAAGCGTTGCGGAATGGTCGAATCCCCTTCGAGACAGAGATCGATATACTTTTTAATGAATTCAATCGGCATCCCGGATTGCTTGAGGCATTTCACGCCATGCAGCCAGTTGATTGATTCGTCGTCGAACATCCGAATGTTGTTTTGATTACGCTGTACGCTTGGCACCAGGCCTTTATCCGTGTAAAAGCGCACGGCGTGCTGGGTGAGTCCCGTTATCTGGGAGGCTTCTTTAACCGTATACATGTCAAATCCTCCTTGAATAATAAAGTTGTGAAGACGGCTTGACTTCGTGTAGCACGAAGGTTCTAAGCTTATTGTAATGCAATTCAGCCGTAAGTGGAATTACCGCTGCAGTGCCCGATTCCCGGGATACGCGCCGTTTGCTATTATACATTTAAATACTAGGAGGAGTTAAAATGCAAAACGTAACATTGAACAACGGAGTGAAAATGCCGATTATCGGCTTCGGTGTCTACCAGGTTCCCGATGCTGAAGAATGCGAGAACGCGGTATATGAAGCGCTGATGGCCGGTTACCGCCTGATCGACACCGCCGCCGGTTATCTGAACGAGGAAGCGGTCGGACGCGCGATCAAGCGCAGCGGCGTACCACGTGAGGAGCTGTTCATCACGACCAAGCTCTGGGTTCAAGATGCCGGATACGAGAGTGCCAAGCTGGCGTTTGCCAAATCCTTGAAGAAGCTACAGCTCGACTATCTCGATCTATACCTTATACACCAGCCGTTCGGCGATTACTATGGCGCTTGGCGTGCGATGGAAGACCTATACCGCGAAGGCAAGATCAAGGCGATCGGTGTCAGCAACTTCCTGCCCGACCGTCTGATGGACCTCATCGTGCATAACGAAATCGTACCTGCCGTCAACCAGGTTGAAACGCACCCGTTCTACCAGCAGATCGAGAGTGCCGCTTTTATGAAAGAGCAGGGAGTGCAGCACCAGTCGTGGGCGCCGTTCGCTGAAGGAAAGGGCAACATGTTCGGCAACGAAGTGCTGGCCTCGATAGCAGAAAAACACAACAAGTCCGTCGCCCAGGTCGTGCTGCGCTGGCTTGTTCAGCGTGAAGTCGTTGTTATTCCAAAATCGGTGAGAAAAGAGCGGATCGTCGAAAACTTCGACATTTTCGATTTTGAGTTGAGCGCAGACGATATGCAACAGATTGCCACCCTCGATACACGGGAAAGTCTTTTCTTATCCTACCACGATCCGAAATTCGCCAAGATGCTGGGCACCTTGAAAGTCGATCTGTAAACCTTGATCGAACCGTAAACTCATCACGCGTTTACACTCATCTATTAAGAAAGGACAGGGCACCCCTGTCCTTTTTTTTACTTGAATTGCAAATTCTAAGAATAGCAAAACTGCAGCTACTAGTGTAACGAAATCTATCTAAGCAGGTAACACACAGAAGCACCGAGATCTCCTGAACTATCCTGCCCGTTAGCTTAACGCCCACCTCCAGTCTACAACTCTATTTTCACAGAATATGAGGAACCTTGGATATCAGAAGATCGCAATTATTTTTCGACAAGAACTTTTGACTGTCCAGCATTATCGCTTATATCAGCAAATTATATATCCGAATCCCGCCCTATCTTGGGGGGCAGGTCTCCCCCCGCCCTTCTTTCATCATCACCTTGTGTCAATCACAATTCAATTCATTGATTTGTCTAAGCATCCTGGTTTCCTGCGACACATTCCCCGATGGAATCAACTTACATAGGCGTAATCGAACTAACCAAACAATAAATCCAGAATCTTTTCATTTGCCTTTCTATTCTTTCCGATATAAGGGTAGCAGTGGATATGAATCGCTGGATTAAAGTTGATTTCTATAATGCTGTAATTGGTATCGGTTGCTTCTTCCTCTAATGAATCAATCATTATATCCACACCACATATGGTCGCTCCTGCAGCTTTAGCTGATTGAATAGCAAGTTCCTTATAGCTGTTTGGCATTTCATCCGTAAAATCGATACTGTCTCCTCCCGTACTAATATTTGAATTTTCTCTCAGATAGATAACTTCCCCTAATTGGGGTATATCGTTCCAACCCATAGCATGGTTCTTTAAAAACATCTCTTCTGCTTCCCCTAACTGAATTTTCTCAAGGGGAGTCTTATACCCTTTACCTCGAAGTGGGTCTGTATTCTTCTCATGAACAAGCTGTTCGATCGTGTGGATACCGTCACCGACGACATTTGCAGGGACACGATGCAGTACCCCTACAACCTGATCCCCCATGACCAGAAAGCGATATTCCTTTCCTGTCATAAATTCCTCAAGAAGCACCGTTTGATCGTGAGAAAAGGCTATTTCGAACGCTTTTTTCATATCCTCTCTCGAATAATCTTGATTGAAGATCGTAATGCCGAGTCCAAAATTGGTTGATTTGGGCTTAATCACAATGGGAGTACCGCGATAGGTTTCATAGGTGGACATTGCTTCATCCAAGCTCTGAAACGCTTCCCCTGACGGTACACGAATTCCATGTTGTTTGAGAACTTCTTTCGTAACCACCTTATTTTCCATAATTAACACCGTACTATAGGAGTCCAAGGAAGTTTTCGTTGCTTGCTTCACATACTCTTGATGAGTACCTTTTGATAGTAATACAAAATTCTCATCCCGATCCATCCACTTAAAGCGTATGCCTCGTTTCACCGCTGCCTTTAAGAGAAGTTGGGTTGATAATTCGAGATCCTCATACCCTGCAAAACGGTATCCATTTTGAATACTGTTCTGAGCGTATGTTTTCGCTTTTTCCAAATGGTATGTGAGATAGGATGATTTTTGAATCTCGGACTTCACCCTAGATGCAACATTCAACTCAGTATGAAGAATCTTTTGCTTTTCACTGTCCAGAATGTGCTGATAATTCTCATTCTTAGGAAACAAAAGCTGCACCATATCCTTCATCTCATCGATAACAGCGAGTGCCATTTCCTCCATCGTGAACTGACTATATTCAGGCTCGTTTAAATAGCCTTTTATACCCTCCATAATCACCTGATCTTGGTTTACATCAGCTATCCTTTGGTCTTCCTCATGGAAGGATTCATCTACTTTAAGCAGCATAAAGAGAATAAACAAATGTATAAAGTGCATCATTTCTTTACTTATTCCAATCTTATGAAGTGGATTAATATCCATAAATCGAAGCTCTAAGTATGCTACTCCATCTTCCACAAGCTCTTGGCACGGATTGATCCCCTTAGCGGTTTTTATGCGAACGGGGTTGTAAAATTCCTTTACGCTCAGTAATTCATTCTGTTGAATCAGCCTGTTTAAGTCATGAACATACTCTTTGGCCGAATTAAAAGAAACATAATACGATTTTTCGTTCCGATAGCCACACATACTGTTCCGAAGTGAGTTCATAATCGGAAAATAATAACTTTTATTATCATGGGAATCCGCCAAGTTAACACATTGCTCAATATAGGTATTATCAAAAACAGGACTTGCTCCTGTTAGATAGATGAGCAGCCATCGATACCTCATCAAGTTACGGGCTACTTTAAAATAAATCGCATCTTTGAACTCCTTAAAGTCTTTGTGCCGCACCTGGGTATCATATAGTTTTGTAAGAAATTTCTCATCAAACGAGAAATTATAATGAATTCCGCTTAACAATTGTCTTTTACGACCATACTTATCCGCTAATACACTTCGATAGTCGTCCGCTATGGGATCGCTCATTTTGGCAATAGGTATTTCGTTCTCTTCGGGAAGCATGGGAGGATTGCTGCTAGGCCACAAATACTCTCCTTCCAATTCGGCAGAAACGATGTCTTGTAAAGCTTCCATGAAATCATAAGTTTCTTCAATCGACTCAAAGGTGGGAGTTATCATCTCGATTTGACTCTCTGAGAAATCAGTTTGAATATAAGGGTTTTCCGTCTTGCTTCCAAAAGCCTTCGGGTGAGGTGTCAGTGCAAGTTTTCCATCTTGATCGACCCGTACATTTTCTTTTTCTAAACCGAAATGACCTCGAAGTAGATCATTTTGAAGTGCATGGTCTATTACAACCTGTATAAGTTCACGATTCAACAAATTCATGTTTATGACCGTCCTTTATCCTTGTTCATTAAGAAATTGCAGCGATTTATAGATACTGCGCATAGACTTTCTAAACCAGATGACCAAAATGATACCCTTAAAAACACTACTTAGCGCAATCGCCATCCACACCCCATTTAAACCAAACGGTTCAGATAAGAGCAAAGCCAAGGGGATCCTTAACGCAGTAAACAAAATGCTAAAAATCGGCGGAATATGTGTTTTACCAATACCGTTAAACGCACCTACGGTCATCAGTTCCATACACATGAACAATTGGGAGAAGCCGATAATTCGCATATAATCTTCTCCGAGCTTCATACTCGTATCATCAGATAGAAACAGCGAAAAGAGTTGCTGAGGAAATAAAATGAATACAAGCGAAATGAAAGTACCAAATATGGAGGTCAACAGCAACGCTTTTCGATAACCCTGCCGAATTCGATCCCATTGGCGTGCTCCGTAATTTTGTCCAAAAAAGGCCGCGATAGCCCCTTGTAGACCACCGATCGTCATATAGGAAATCGATTCAATTTGAATGCCAACCTTTTGAACCGCAATGGCATCAGCCCCCCACCTTACAATAATTTTAGCAATAATGATCGAAATGATCGTAAAGGTGACCCGTTGAATCGTGATCGGAACGCCCAATCGGATGACTTCTTTCATGAGACGGCTGTTCCATACCGATTGCTTAGAGATCATTTCTAAGTTTTTCGTTTTAATGATAAACAGCAAAGTCACTAATACATTAGCCGTTAGTGTAGCAATAGCGGCCCCTGCAACTCCTAAGCCTTCAAAACTGCCGACTCCATATATTAAAAATGGATCAAGAATAATATTTAAAATGAGACCCATTGAAAAAATATAAAATGGTTGTTTACTGTTTCCCATTGCATTCAAAACGGTCGCATATAAGGTGTTCAGAATTGAAAATAGGGTACCTACTATCGAAATCAATAGAAATTGCTTCGCCATATGCTCAACTTTTTCACTTCCCAGATCGAAGAAACCGATCAGCTGATCCTGGGTCAATATGATCAAAACCATGTAGAGCAGCCCTAATACCATAGACATGATAAATCCGTTTTTTATATAAGACTTAGCTTGTTCTCCCTGACCGGCTCCCATACAATGTGAGACCTTGATGCCAGTACCAATCGTTATCATGGTCGATAACGCAATCGCTAAATTAATGAAGAAGCTTGCTGTGCCAATTGCAGCAACCGGACCGCTTCCTAGCCCTCCAACCCAAATCATATCCACAAGACCGTAGGTGGTAGATATCAAATTGGTTGCAATGATGGGAATCGTCAATTTCATTAAAGTAGACATAATAGGACCTTGGGTCAAATCATTGGTGCCCTGCATGATCTAATTGCTCCTTCTTGCTCTTATGTTAATGACGGATTGTCAAGCTAAGTGCGACAGAGCATCCATAAAAGATTCGTGAGCAGATTTCCAGCCAAGACATTTCCTAGGTCGGTGGTTGATAAGGTAGACGGCATGTGCCAAATCCTTGTCAGTGACCTCAGCAAAATCCTTACCTTTAGGGAAAAATTCCCGAAGAAGTCCATCCTACTTTTCCTTGACACCTCGCATC
>NZ_JAGGRD010000077.1:0-39179 GCF_018613005.1 Paenibacillus sp. ISL-20 | reverse complement strand
CTTAAGTTCAGCCTATATAGTAAAATATAAAGAGCCGCTTTATAAATGATGATCCTTCAATCCTTTTTTAATTTATGCTATCACAAATTTTTACAAATAGTCTATTCACAGATAGCCATATAGGATTAATAGAAAAATTTTGATACTGCTTCACTCTCCTACCTAAAATAAGGAGCAGTGATAAGCTGCTCCCCCTTCTATTAATCTCAATTAACTCTGATCAAACAACATATTCCGCCATAATCTGCTCGATATCGACTGGGGTAACCCCATCTTCCACCGAAAAGATTGTATCCGCCTGTTCCGCCGTATCTACCGTCTCTCCTCTTGCTTTGGCATGCAGCATGAATAAATCGTAGAGGTCGGGTTTCCGCAGGGTTGTCATGGCTTTGCCCATCAAAACCATCCTTTTTGATTCCCCTCTACATTATTGTAATAGTGAGGATGTCTCGTTAGGGACAGATCGGTCCAGATGACCGTACGTTCCACCAAATCCAAGATGACGGGAATGGCGATCTGCGTATCTGCGGCGACATCGATTTTATTGACCACCGTCGAAGGCAGCCGGCCAACAGGGCGAAAGTATTACAACTTTGGAGAACAGGAACATTTTCAAGCTTTATTCGAATATAAAAAAACGACTGCCGTAAGTCCGGCAATCGCTTAAAGGGTAAGTACTTAATATTAATTTAACAGTCTGGGTATACAGTTATCGTGCCATTCCTTAAGACGGTCAGCATAGTCCTGACGGCCGAGTTCATCCATCTTCCGTATATGCAGCTCGATCAGGCGCTGGTACATTTTGCGAATGGCGGGAAAATGCTCGGTTAAAAGGGTTGTGTCTCGCGGCTTGCCGTCCCGCAGGCGTAGGGAGTGGTCAACCAAGGCGGTGATTGCTTCTCGTGCCTCTTTAGGCAGGTTGTCCATATAATGCAAAGCGGCATCTTCGTTGTTACCTACCTTACCAGTGAATAGTGTGTATTGCAGGCGGGAAGGCAATAAAATGAGCTTGGAAGTATCACGATCGTCAAGCTGGGAATAATAGGATTTGTCCATGATTGACCGCTGTTTTTCCTCGGTAGGCAGGATACTCAGCAAGAACTCGACATTGTTAACATAGAGATCGTCCACCGTGGGGCGCTTTAAGCGGTCGCGCACGTCTTCGCCGTCGAGAAACAAGCCATTCTGGATCAGGTCGAGCACGTCATACGGCGGAAAGACGCCGTTTTCTCTAGTCCAGGTCGGCACAGCTCCGGAAGCGACGCGGGTTGTTAGTATATTTAAGCTTGACCAAAAAAGCGAGAGTTTGTTGCCGTATTTGGTTGTCTCCCGCACCGTTTGGCGAATGGTGTCAAACGTATCCCAGTCAGCAGGAGTTATTTCGTCGCCTTTGAGTATAAAGGACACGTCGATATCGCTGATGCCAGGCGAGAAACCGCCGTGGACTAAGCTGCCGAGCAGGTACGAGGCTTGCAGGCGCTGGCCGTACGCTTTCTTCACCTCATCCAGGGCGCAGATATAGACTTCTTTAACGAGCGGGTTTATCTTCGCTTCCAACTCTTGTTCTTCGGTAAGCGTACGTAATGGGTGTGTCATCAATTGATCCTCCAAGCGATTGAATTTAATTACGGTCATGGGCTTCATTCGGTACGCTGGCTATGCGTTATCGATTTCACTTTGCATGATTCGTATCATATCTTCGTAACAATCGTTGATAAAAAAATGCCCTCCATTAAACTCATATATGTTACACGGTTCCAGAAAGTGTTTGCCCCATTCGGCAGCATCGCCGCTTGTCGTGACATCCTCCTTCCCCATAAAAATGACTGGTTTGCAGTTAATAATGGGTTCTCTCTTTGGGGCGCTGAAGGTCTCTAATACTTTAAAATCATTTCTTATTATCGGTAAAAATAATTCAAGCAAATGAGGTGAATCGGTGCCACCGAATGATAGGACTTCCCGTTTTAATTGCTCCGAATCGTACAGGTGCCGATTTCTTATCGACTCCTCAGCCATATCGGGCGCTGATCGGCCCGAAAGAAACAAGTGGCTCGGTGCAGCATGACTTGACTGCTGAAATCTAAAAAATAATTCATATGCAATGGTAGCACCCATACTATGTCCAAATAAACCAAATGGGCAGTTATGATCTCTGGACTCCGCTATCTTACAATACAAGTCATCCAGCAAACTCTTCATATCGCCAACTAGTTCTTCGTTAATTCGATATCCCCTGCCAGGATAATCTATAGGAAAGATCTGAATGCTTCCATCGAACTTTTCTTTCCATTTTAAATAGTAGGAAGCTGATCCACCCGAGAAGGGGAATAGAAACAACTGATACTTTCCCGACATGATTGGCACCCACAGTCTATAATGTTAGAATTTTAAGAACCTTCAGGAAAACGAAAGCATTAACTTTTCCGGACCCCGAAACTGTTTGCCTTGTATAACTGGCGGTTCGGCTTGGGCCAGCTCGATCTCATGAAATCGGCTGAATAGACATCCAAATGTCTCTTCCAACATGACCTTTCCAAAATTAGCTCCTAAGCAAGTATGAGGCCCCATAGAAAAGGTCATATTCGTTTTTTCCTTGCGAGCAGGATCCCATTGATCCGGATGTTCGTAAATATCTTCATCACGATTGGCGCTGCCAAGCAGCAGAACGAGAAATGTGCCTTTGGGAACCATCTTATCTTCCAATAGAACATCCCGTTTGCTAATACGTATTGCTGAATGCAAAGATGGTTCAAATCTGAGGCTTTCTAGAACGACGCTTTTTAAATATTCCTTATCCACCATCGCAAGCTTCATTTCTTCTTTTCGTTCAAGCAATAATGCCATAGTATTTCCGATCATACGAGAACCAGTTTCGGTTGCGGTTAGAATAAGCATAACGTGTCGAATCATTTCGTCCTTGTCCCATTTTCCATTCTCTAAAGCTGTCATGAAATGAGCAATGAATCCACGCGAGCTGTCTTTTTGTATAGCATTTTCAACATAGGCATAAAGATCCTTGCTGGCACTGACGGCTTCGATGAAATCCTCATCCAGATCATCCATCATTCTGATTATCGGACGCATGATACGATAAATTTCGTCTGCATCACTTGCGGGCAGTCCAAGAAACTCCATAATAATTGCCGATGGAACTTTATACGCAAACTCGTTTATAAAGTCAAACGATTGCTTAGGTGTTATTCGATCAACGAAGTTTTTCGCTACATCCTTTGCAAGGAGATCTAAGTTGTTTTTTTGAATAGCTTTTGGCCTGAGATGATCGCTTATGATTGGCCGAATATTTCGATGTGCTTCTCCATCGGTATCAAGGATTGTACGACCAAACAAGTGTCTCGTTGTGCGAAAAGGATGTTCGGTTGTGAAATTTTCTGTATCCAAGAAGACTTGCTTAATATGCTTATATTTCGTTAGAAAAAAACTTCGGTGATGCTCAGACCAATGAATAGGATCATGATTCCTCAATTGTTGATAAACAGGCCAGGGATTCTTTTGAAAAAGCACGGAATTATAATCGATTATCAATTGACTTTTCAATTGCTCCATTTTTCTCCACCTTTCCAATCTTAAGAAATCTTGATTTCCTGAAAGAAGGTTTCGTATATCGACTCCAAGGTGTAGAATTTACGTATATCCATTTCCTCAATTTTAATTTCGTGTCCAACCAATTGTTCCAAAAAGTTAATCAAATCAACCAACGTAAGCGAATCAACATAACCGAACTGCAGCAAATTATCGGTTTCATTGATTTGAATCTCTTCAAGCTTGCTAGTTTTTTTAATATGTTCAGTTATACGGAAGTACACTTCTTGTTTTGTCATATAAGCACCTCATCGTTATATAGTTTGCAGTTGTCGTTTAAGCGCATTACGATCAACTTTTCCGTTGGCATTCAGTGGAAGTGTTTCAAAAAACTCAAACTTCGCTGGCAGCATATAAGAAGGCAGTGTTTCCGCACAATGTCTTCTTAAGTCATTTTGGGTCGTTTTTGTTTGATCACCATGATCATGAAGTTGTACAAATGCATGAAGTTGTGGTGAATTACTTTCTTCTTGTACGATTATGCATACCTGACTGACGTCAGGGTGAGACAGCAGCCTTCGTTCCACCTCTTCTAATTCGATGCGATTGCCTAAAATTTTAACCTGGTGATCCGATCTACCGATGAAATAAAATTCACCAGATTCATCTTTATACGCCAAGTCACCAGATTGAAAGACAATTTCTCCCGAGTCGGGCGATAATGGCGATGGAACAAGTCGTTTTTTTGTTAAAACCTCATTCCTCCAATATCCGGAGAATAGACATGATCCTCTTAAATAGATTTCCCCAGTGATATAGGGTTCTTCGATTAAATGACCCTTTTCATCAATGAGCAGCATTTCTGCGTTATATATTCCTGAACCAACCGATAAATTTTCTACGCCTTGATCAATCGGAGTTTCTATATTTTTAAAACTGCATGCTATGGACTCCGATTGCCCAAAAGCATTAATTAATCGTTTTAAATCAAATAATGATTGTATTCTTCTTAAGTCATCAATCGGAAAAAATTCTCCTCCGAATAAAATACTGTTAAGATGTGAGTTGACAACGTTATTTTGGCTGGCATATTGAAGGATATTTTTCCATATCGATGGTACGCCATTCATTTGAAATACCTGTTGTTGCTCGATAAAATCCAAAAAACGTTTGGGATGATAAACAAGTGAATGCGGGACAAGAACCAGTGTTCCACCGCTTCCAAACGTAAGACCCATATCCATAATACTGAAATCAAATTGCAGCGGAGAGATCGACCCAACTCGAGTTTGTTCTGGTAAATCGCAAAAGTGAACAATTCCTTCAAAAAAGGATAAGACTGCACCATGGCTCATCATAATCCCTTTTGGCTCGCCGGTTGAACCAGATGTAAATATGATATAGACCAAATTATTTTCTAGCAGCTTCATGTTTTTTCGTTTGTCCTGAGGTCTTGAAGCGGAATCCGTGATGATTGTGTTTTCTTTCAAGTACGCGTTAATCAACTGAGGGTACTGGGGGAAGGATCGAACCCTCTCTTTTTGTATGTACAGCTTTGCCTCTGTCTTTGTAATAATGGATTCTAATCGTTCTTGAGGTGAATCAGGGTTTACCGGAATGAATACAAGCCCTTGAATCGAACAAGCGATCATTAAAGCAACCGCTTCAGGACACGGTTCAAATTCAAGGATCACTCGCTCTCCTACGGGGAGCCCAATATCCTCCATTGCCTTAGCATATTCTTCGGATTGTTGCGCTAATTGTGCATAAGTCCACTGCCCATTATTGGAAATAATCGCAATCTGATCAGGCATTTTTGATGTGAACTGCAAAAAATATTCATGAAAAAATCGAGGCTTGCTTAGAGAACTACATTGCATAATTTACCTCCTGTTCGGGACTTAAAAAAGAGAATTCTTTTCAATCAAGCCTTGAGCCTAAGTATGTGCGTACGCCTGCATTAAAAAGCCATAACATGCTCGGTGACTGGCTGTTTATTCTCTTGGTGGTGTTTGACGATTGAATTGGCAATGTGGACTGAACGTGGTGCAAGGAAAAGGATCGCATTATAGAGATATAACGCTCCCCCAACGATGCTGCCTAGTGCGTATAACCGTGGCTGCGGGCGGTTTTGCTCGTCAATTAGTCTGCTTGTGGTACGCTCAACATCAAGTCCTCCTAAAGGATGTGGCCGTGCTTGTCCTGATTGCACTAACCCATCCAGGATGGGTGCCGCCATCGGAGAGATTCGACTTTCGCCGGAAGCAGCCGAGAATACTTTGTCCAAGTGAATGGGGGAGGTCCCCTCGGCAATCGCTACAAACTTACCGTTTGTTTCTTTGGAAACTGACTGTAGTCCTCGTACAACATTAAGCTGGCCTGAGTCGGCAAGTTCAAGAATTTGAGTTGCTCTGTGTCTCGGCATAGGGCAGCACAGGTTGTTTGCAATGTGACGGAAATCATTTTCCAAAAATCTCTTTTCGTCGATACTAAGGAAATACCACGCGTCTTCAATGGCGGCGACTAGCATTTTTATATAAATCTGATGCCAAATCTCACCATCATCTACGCTTGCCATTTGATGTCGTAGTCGATCGAGCCCATAACGTTCGGATAATATTTCATCCATAAGTGCCTGTCTTGATACACCGGCGTGGTCGAGCTCCTTGCATGCTAGATCTATAAGATCCATTAGAGTTATGCTGCCTTTTTCAGCAACCATATCCTCAATGTTTCTTACCGTAAAATACTGCACACTGTACTGAATTGGTGGACGACGCACCATTGGTAGCTGACCGCGTCGTGACATGATTGTAATGGGTCCACGATGGCCGCTTGCCTTTAGACCCAGTGTTAAATCTATTGCGGTCAGCCCAGAACCTATAATTCCTACGTGTTCGTCGGGGCCTACTCTGCTTAGAGTATTTTTTAAGGGGTAGGGAGTGATAAAAAAATGATCTTCACCCTTGAGTCTATAGGGATCAAAGCAAGTTGCAGCGCCCATACATAAGACGATGTAGTCAAAATTGTAGTTTCCTGTAGGTGTTTCTACTACGCCCGAATGACCGACGAGCTTCACTTTGGTAGCCCGTTCGCGAATGTGTTGGAAAGCATTCATGCGCGCTGCCGATTTTTCCGCTGAGTCCTGCAAATATTGGCCGATGATTTCACGCGGCGCAAAGGTGTCAACAAAGTGTGCATAGCCGTTGGCCTTTAACCAGTTGACAACGTGCCCTGGCTCCCAATTGCGTACCGACATGTCGTTGGTGTGCATATTGGTCAAGGCCTCAGGCATATCGGGTGCATAGTTTGGACCGCACCACGGGTGTGGCGATGGATCAAACACAGTAACGTCTAGTACGATGTCAGGATTCATTTCGTCACGAGCGTGAATGAGGGATTCCAGCATACACACTGCAGCCGGTCCGCCTCCTACGAGTGCAATACGCATAAGAGATTACCTCTTGCAGTATTGGAGACATCTACGTCCTTTTTACGCTCAAACATGTTCATAACGAACCTCCTTGTTAAGTAACTATATTGGGATAGCCGATAGTTAGTCGCTACACACGGCCTTACGATCTATCACTCATGATACATTCGGGCATCCGGCTTAAACGTGAACATCCGCAGAGCGGAAGTTGTCCATCAAATTGAGGAGCTTTGCTCGGAAAGGCCGAATGCCATCTCTGGGCAATCTATCATAGCTCAAGTAGCCGATGCCGTTCTTTTTTATCACCTCCTTCTAGTTTTCTCAATCTGCATCACCCCCTTTATGGAAAATGAAAATAAAAGCTCCATCCTACCGGTAGGCGTTATAAGACAGAGTTTTCCGTCTCGAATTGCCGTTATTGTTCACGCATAAATCCCTGGTATAATATTCCCCCTATCATTGATATTTTCTAAACACGAGCTGCCTTCTGGTACATTCCCCCCTTTTTAAATGTCTAAAAAAAGACGCAAAAAGCCCCTGTCCACTTGACCTATATACAGATAGAAAGATAGACGGAGGCTTCCGTCGTATTCGGCAACTGGCTAGCATCGCGGGCGTAGATAGGCCCGCATTAGCCCCTATAGCTTTGCGTCGCCACTTTTCAGTGGGTTTGCTATTGTCGTACGAAATATTCAATTGTCGATGATTGTGTAATGATTTGTCGATCTACTAAAAATATACAGTGCCTTTCTATGAAAATCGATAGGCCATTTGTTACAAATTTCTGTGAGGTATTGGATTATTTTACTATGCGGCTTATGCCATTAGGCCCATATTATGGAAACCAAGTACAGTCTTAAAATCTACCTCTAAAGCTCTGAATACCACTTATCTTTTCAGAATCGTTCACACCCATTTGACAATAGCCACTCTTCCATAACGGCATATGCCTCCTGTGCATCCTGTTCATAGAAGATGGCTACCTCTTGCTGATATGCATAATTGAATCGTACATATCCGCCCAGTTCCCGGTAGAACAAATAGCAAACATAGGGCGTTTCAATAGACAAATCGGAAGGAAAAGCCGCTTCACACATTCCGGCCAGCTCAGGCAATGACAGCCCATCCTGCCCTGGAGGCAAGCGTAAGAAGAGATGGCTCCGTGTACCCGTCCACGTTTCATAATAAACGGCTTCCTCTTGGCTGCACCCATACACCTGACGATATATTTCGTCCAGCACTTCCGCGTACAGGCCTTCATCGTCCTTCTCCCCTGCCTGCAGCGAAATCGTCTTTATACGCTCCTCATGCCGGGGCAACCACAGCAGATCGCCCGCCTGGGGATGCACGGCCAAAAAATCACCGTCCACCGTTGTACCTATAGCGATACACTCTGCAATCTGCTGCTCGGTAATCGGGCTGTCTTCATCGTGCTCCCATAACCCGTACTCGGCAAAAGGATGAAGCACCTCCATATCCGGCAGTTGGACATTCATCCACCCTCTGTAAGTCCCTTCACCGAATCGCTGCAAAAACCGGACGTAGCCCGGTGGATAAACAGCGTTATTCTCCGCAAGCTCGTGATTTTGGCCATCAGACAGTAGCTTGGGTTCAGATACGATGTACATGATCACTCCTCCTATTTTCGAGCAGATTTCCTTCCGCTAATGAACCTCGATTGGCATGGTCCTAAGCTTATTGGGTGCGGAAGCAACGGCTTCTCCTATTATTCCACAATTTTCAAATGGTGACGATATCCCCTTTTCCGCTCGCCCGATTCCCTTTCCCACATTTATGACACGTGTCATAAGGATCTCTTTACAGGTGTGAATGTTGCGTCAAACGGATCGATTCTACAATGAAACTACAAGAGAACCTAAGATGAAAGAGGGAATCGGAGATGGAACAACGAAAAGACAGAATCCGCCTGCTGGACATTTTGCGGGGCTTCGCGATCCTGGGGACGCTCGGGACGAATATTTGGATCTTCGCGCATGCGGGAGACCTCAGCTACATTACAACCTTTGATCATTCCGGTTGGTGGGGAGCGAATGACTTACTTCGCATGATCGTCTTATTCCTGGTGAACGGGAAGCTGCTAGGACTGCTGACAATCATGTTTGGCGTAGGTCTGGAAATGAAGTATAGGCAGGCCAAGCGCAAGGGAAAGCCGTGGCCGGGCGTTTATTTGTGGGCGGTCCTGTTTTTGATCCTTGAAGGCCTGCTGCATTTTATACTGGTCATGGAGTATGACATCTTAATGAGCTATGGAGTTACCGCCATCATTGCGGCCTTTATCGTAAAGGGCGGCGACCGGCTCATCGCCCGCACGATGAACGTAATCGGCAGCGTCTTCGCCATCGCGATCCTAACCCTTGCGGGGCTGATGCTGGCGAGCGGCGCAAAGGTATCGCTGGGCAGTTTTCATGATGTCGTTGCTCTTTATCAGGAAGGCGCTTGGATGGAGCAAGTCCAATATCGGCTGGCGAACTTCCTTCCACTACGAATGGAAGCCATCCTCGTGATTCCGACAAATATATTTCTGTTCCTGCTAGGGGTTCGCTTTATGCGGGCAGGGGTGTTCTCCCCGGATGAGAACGGCAAAAAGCTGCGGAGAACACTATTCAAGCTTGGGATATATGTCGGTGTGCCGCTCAACTTGCTCATTTTAATCCCCGGCGGCGCTTTCGATCTACCGGTGCGCTATTTATTCGCCCCGCTGATGTCCATGGGGTATATAGCAATCATTGCGAGAATGATACAATATACGAAATGGGAATGGCTATGGCGCCGTCTGGAGAATGTCGGAAAAATGTCGCTAAGCTGTTATGTGCTCCAGAACATCATCGCATCCGCTGTTTTTTACGGCTGGGGCTTGGGGCTTGCCGGCAAGCTGAATTCAGCGGCCATTATCGCCATCTGGCTGGTGATCTCCGCATTTCTGCTGGGCATGGCGTCCCTATGGCTCCGCGGCTTTAAGCTGGGACCCATGGAGACCGTCCGCAAACAGGCGGTAGGTTTCTTCGAATCAAGATAGCCGAAATTGGGGGCTTGATATGTTCTATAAGTTGTATCCGAGGGATCAGATCAAAAGTTATTTGCTCATCGATATTGTACTGACCGTATTCTTATGCTACCAGGTATTTCGTTCGGATACGGCGCTGGGACTGTGGGGCAGCCTCTTGCTGCTCCTGCTGTTCCTCGTTTCGTTCTATATCGCGCTGTGGCGCCGGGGCGGCTGGCTACTGGCTGCCGTGCTGACGGGCCTGTTCGCGGTAGGCGTACTCGGGGTGTATACGGGGCCGAGCACCATGCTGTTCGGGATCATTTTTGCCGACTTGCTGGGCCGGTCCAAGTCCAAGGTGCATATCGCCATCGGCTGTGCAGCCATTGCCCTATCGTTCCTGCTCGTGTTCGTTTTCCGAAAGGAACCGCTGCTCGAAACGTCCAATGCCATTTATCTTCCGGTCATGATCATTCAGTCGGTATATCCGATCGTCATCTACATTAAGGAGAAAGCAAAAAGCCTGCAGGGGGAGCTGGATGAAGCCAACGAGCAGATCGCAAAGTATATCCAGCAGGAGGAGCGACAGCGAATCGCTAGGGATCTCCACGATACCTTGGGACAGACCCTCATGATGATCAAAATGAAGAGCGAGCTGGCGAAGAAATGGGTGGATAAGGATGCTGTCCAAGCCAAGCGAGAGCTAAGCGAGATTCTGGATACCACCCGAACCGCCCTGAAGCAAGTGAGGGAGCTGGTATCCGATATGAAGTTCATCTCTCTGGCAAGCGAGCTGGAGCATGCGGCCAAGCTGCTGCATACGGCGGGAATTTCGCTGAGTATCGAGAATCCGGAGAAGCCCCCGCTGTTATCCAGCGTGGAGGAAACGATGCTTGCGCTCTGCGTCCGGGAAGCCATGACCAATATCATCAAGCATAGCCAGGCCAAGCGGTGCACCATTAGGCTGGAAACGAAGGACCATGCCTTCGGAATCCTTATCGCGGATGATGGCGTGGGGCTGGCGGGGAACAGCGACGGAAACGGCATCCCGTCGATCATGGAGCGGATGAAGACGCTGAGCGGCTCTTTCACCATCGCCCCGTCGCCTGAGGGAGGCACCAGGGTATCCTTGGACCTCCCGCTTCGCCGGCATGAAAAGGAGGACGCTTCATGATTCGAATCGTTATTGCGGAAGATCAGAAAATGCTTCGCGGCGCATTCGCCTCATTGCTTAATTTCGAAGATGACATCGAGGTGGTGGCCGAGGTGCCCGACGGGCAGCGAGCCTGGGAGGCGATCCGGCAGCATCAGCCGAACGTGTGCCTGCTCGACATCGAGATGCCTCATATCAGCGGCCTGGAATTGGCCGAGTCCATACGTCAAGCAGGCCTGCCCTGTAAAATCATGATCGTGACGACCTTCGCGCGCCCGGGTTATTTGCAAAAAGCGATGGATGCACAGGTGGAGGGCTATCTGTTAAAGGACGAGCCGATCGATTTCTTGATCGAAGCCATCCGGCGGGTCATGAAGGGCGAGCGGGTTGTGAGCACTGATCTGGCGGCCGCGCTCTTCATGAAGGAAGAGAACCCGCTCAGCGAACGGGAAATCGAAATGCTTCGCTTAACCAAGGAAGGCATGACCACCGGAGAGATCAGCAAAGCCCTGTTCCTGACGAGAGGAACTGTTCGCAACTACCTCTCCTCAGCCATACAGAAGCTTGCGGCCGAATCCAGGCAGCAGGCCGTGGCGATCGCCGAGGATAAAGGATGGCTGTAAACATCCTCGGACACAGCGCCGCTTGTTTATGACTTGAAGGAGGAGACACCGCTTGGCTATAAGTCGGAGGTCTTTATCAGCTATTATTACTTCAGTCTTTAGATGCTAAAACAACGCAGCCTCATAAGCTGCGTTGTTTTTGTATAGTAGAGAAATAGTACGCACCTGCAAGGGAAGTGATCAGTCTGTGTCCCAATCTATCCATAATCACCAACCGGGTAAGCATAGAAAATATAACGCTCTGGGGCATTTCCTAAATAGCGAAACGGATAACAGGTCGAAACAACTAATACCTCGGCTCCCATTGAACGAATAACCGTTGTATCGTCTTTATCTACGATATCCGTGCTTCTAATCTCATATTCAAATGTACCATAAGGAAGTTTTATAATAAAACGATCCCCTACTGACAACTTGTCGAAATCTCGAAACACCGTGTCCCGATGTCCAGACAGCAGGATTTGCTCATCTTCCATTGGAAATGCGGTGCTGCTGTAATGTCCGACTCCTCTATCAAGCATCTCCTCCTCCGTGCCTTCAATAATCGGAAGTTCTGCTTCCAGCTTGGGAATCTCGAGCATTCCAATCACATCGTTCGGTTTCGGATCAAACATGGACTTGTCGATCAGGTGATCACGATAGGATACAGGATCCGCACGTCGTTCATTCGAATCAACCCTTGTGTCTGGCTGTCGAATCAGCTTATTGGCTTCGACCATAGCTTCCTTCAAGTTTGCCTGATGTTCGACATATTGAATGACAGCGAAAGTCAGGATAGTTGCACCAACGAGCAGCAAGAATGCTCCTATTATTCTCCGCATATTCTCTCCTTCCCATTCGCCCAAATATATCAATGGGTAATCATTGGATTAAAAGAATAGAAACAAAGGTCTTTTGATTAACTATATTTTACAATCATATCTTACTGTTTCTTATCCTTAAAATCCAGCGTGATACCATAATCCTCTGCCACAATAAGCCAAAAGTAATATATCCCTTGAGTAGAAATAGACCCTCTGTTTTATATTTTCGCTTCTCTGAGCCATTGTTGGGTTTGCAAAAAGCCCTACCGCTGATCCTCCGTCACTATGCAATTCCAGCGAAATATTAATTAAAATTTTAGATACCAGCCCTTCCATAAAACAGGTCGGTTTATGAGCAGAATTTGTAGTTTTTTGTCGAATCATGGTATGGGTCAAACGTCCATTTCCCGCTGGCTATATATGGTACTCAGGGAATATTGTCGATAAATGGTTGCTAGCTTATACTTGACGGAGATTTGTATAATTTTGGAGGAAAGAGGAGTGGTGCCGGAAACAGGAGATGGGCATATCGCACTAAAGCTCCGGTGATCCAAAAATATAACGATTGGAGGGAGACAAGATTGCATTCTACCCGCTCAGCAGCAAGAAAGAACATATTTAAACGGTTATTCATTCAATTTTCCATCTTTTTGGTTATCCTTGGCGGGTTACAACCTGTTTTGTCAGTACCGATACAGGCTGCAGAAGCCGAAAGTACCCGATCAAATGATGCCGTGCCGACTGTTATGACTGGTGCAGCCCTTTCTTCGGCGGTGTGTCAAGCCCCGGTAGCACTAATTAACGGGAGTTTTGAGGAGCCACTTTATACACCTAATGATCCAAGACTTGTAAGATATGTTCATTATCCATGGTTTGAAGTTCAACAAGCGTTTGTTCCAGGATGGCAAACTACGGATCCTACTGGTTTACTCGAAGTTATGAACAAGAGCTTAGCGGATGATGCCAGGGCTTATTATCCACCTGGTCATGTTCAATTGAATTGGGCATTTGATCCAGCCGAAGGCCAACAGTTTGTAGAATTAAATTCCAAAACATTCGCACAATTATATCAAGACGTTGAAACTACGCCAGGACAAACGGTTTATTGGCGTTTAGCCCACAGAGGTGTATTTGGCGCTGATACAATGGCAGTAAAAATTGGCTCAAACACCACTGCACCAGGAAACTTGCCTACCGTTGAGACTATTAAAACAGATAAAAATGGATGGAAATATTATTCAGGTAGCTATACGGTTCCTGCTGGTCAGACCATTACACGTTTTGGGTTCGAAGCCATTTCATCATCTACTGGAGAAACAAATCATGGCAACGTCCTAGACGACATCTTCCTCGGAACAGAGCCTTGTGTAGTCACGGAAAAGACGGTTTCTCCAGAGGGTGAGGCATCTGCGGGACAAGAATTAACGTATGAAGTAACCGTCAAAAATAATGGCGGCGACATCGCGGCAAACGCAATTTTTGAAGACAGCATTCCTACTGGAACGGAATTTGTTCCCGGCTCCATCCTGGTGGACGGCCAACCGGTCGACGATTCCCACTATGATAGCAGCAGCAACATGATCGTGATCGATTTGGGCGACTTGCCGAACGTTACCCAATTGCCGCAAGGGAAAACCATTCAATTCAAAGTGAAGGTTTTGTCCGGCTATGGGGGCACCGTAGCGAAGAATCAATCCTTAATCAAATACGACAACCTGTTGAAGAACGTAACGGAAGAAGCGGCTTCGAATGAAGTAAGCACGTCAATTAGTGGGGCACCAAATGCATGTTCCGCTCCGGTAGCGTTGATTAATGGTAGTTTTGAAGAACCACCTGCAAGAATGCCAGGGGATACAGGTTCTCCAGGATCTGAACATGCATGGCAGTATTTTCAGGAACATGAAGTTCCAGGTTGGAAAACATCAGCCTCTGATAAATTTATTCAAATTATGAAAAATGAGTTTATTTATTCAGGGATGGAGATTAACCCTCCTCATGGGAATCAATATGCTGAGTTAAATGCGGAACAAGTATCGGCATTGTATCAAGATGTTGAAACGACGCCAGGCCAAACCATTTATTGGCGATTGGCTCATAGGGGGCTTCTGGGTGTCGATACAATGGCTGTACAAATAGGTTCGGCGGATATTCCATTAGATCAGCTACCGGTAATCCAGCAGATAAGTACTGGAAATACTGGATGGGAATATTATTCGGGATCCTATGCAGTACCAGCAGGCCAAACAACAACAAGGTTTGCCTTTAACTCCGTAGATGCAGCTGGTGGAAATCAACGCCTTGGTAATTTATTAGACGATGTTTTCCTAGGCACAGAAGCTTGCGTAACGGCAGACAAATCCGTTTCCCCTGAGGGAGAGGCATCTGCAGGTCAAGAATTAACGTACGAAGTAACTGTTAAGAACAATGGTGGCGACATTGCAGCAAATGCAATTTTCGAGGACGACATTCCCGTCGGAACCGAATTTGTTCCTGGCTCCATTTTAGTGGACGGCAAATCAGTCGACGATTCCCACTATGATAGCAACCGGGGCAGGATCGTGATCGATTTGGGTGATTTGCCGAACGTTACCCAATTGCCGCAAGGGAAAACTATTCAATTCAAAGTGAAGGTGTTGTCCGGATATGGGGGCATTGTCACAAAGAATCAGGCCTTAATCAAATACGACAACCTGTTGAAGAACGTAACGGAAGAAGTGCCTACGAATGAAGTGAGCACGTCCATCGGTAGCGAAACCAATGTCTGCTCTGCTCCAGTAGCGATGATTAACGGCAGTTTTGAGCAAGGCGCTGTCAGAGGGACTGCTTTTAATGGGTCAGGACTCTATTATTATGAATCCGAAGTGCCCGGTTGGAAGACCACGGATAATGCCACCGGTCAGCCAGTCATTGAGCTATGGGATTGGGCGCGGAATGCTCCTTCAAATGTCAAGAGCTGGCCAGCACCGCCCGATGGGGGAAAATGGGCAGAATTAAATGCTTTTGAAAACGGGATGCTGTACCAGGATGTAAAGACAACACCTGGACAAACCATCTATTGGCGTCTATCCCATATGGGCCGGCAAGGGGTTGACACGATGCAACTTCGTATTGGGGCGGCAACGGCTAACCCTTACGATACCAAAGTTCAACAACAAATCACGGATGGAAACGCGGCTTGGGGAACCTATACGGGCACTTACACGGTCCCGGCAGGACAAACGGTAACCCGCTTCGGTTTTGAGGCCGTAAGTACAGCTGGCGGAAACATAGGAGCAGGCAACTTCATCGATGACATCTTCCTTGGAACGACGCCATGTGTGACGGCCAACAAGACCGCATCTCCACAGGAAGTAAATGCCGGTGATGAAGTAACCTATGAGATTCAGATCAAGAACGAAGGCGGAGACATCGCCGCCGATGCAAGCGTGACGGATCTGATTCCGGTAGGAACGGAATATGTTCCGGGTTCGATGAAATTAATCCAAGGCTCGACCACCAAGGACCTGACGGATGCAGACGATACCGATGGAGGTTACTTCGACGGCAGCAAGGTCAGCATTCAGTTAGGAAACCTGGCAAATACGAACCAATTGGCAAACGGCGTGACCGTGCAATTTAAAGTAACGGTTTTACCAAACGCCGGGAGTCAAGAAATTAAAAACAAAGCTCAAATCAGCTACGAAAACTTATTGACAGGAAATACGGAACAAAAGGAATCGAACGAAACCACAACACCGGTCCGTTTCAATCCTCCTGTTCTAGAGTCCAACAAGACGGCAATCCTTCAAACGAAGGCCGCCGGAAACACGGATGCCGATCATCCTGAAGTGGGAGATACGCTTCGGTACACAATTCAAGCACGGAATACGGTCGATAACAGCTTCGTCAGCAGTCTTGTTATCTCAGACGATATACCTGCTGGACTGCAATATGTACCGGGCAGCATGAAGGTAGACGGCTCTTCAGTAACGGATGCCGAAGGAGATGATGACGGCGGTTTATTTACCGACGGCCAGGTAATCGGATTATTCGGGGATATCACGGATACGGCTTGGCACACGCTTGAATTCGATGCGATCATCGAGTCTGGACAAGCCGGCAAAAATATTCGCAATATCGCTGTCTCTGGCGGCGAGAATGTCAACACGCCGAGCCAAGCCGAGGAAGAAGTTAAGGTCTATCCACGCCATCCGGTTCTGGAATCGGAAAAGATCGCAGAAAACCTGGATGCGGGTAAGACCACATTTGAGGTCGGTGATACGGTTGCTTACACGATTCGGACAAAAACGGTGACGAGCGATACGTATATATCGAATTTGAAGATTACGGATACCTTGCCGGCGGGACTGGAATTTGTACCGGGTACCTTAACAGTAGACGGCGAATCCGTCACCGATGAGGAAGGCGACGATAAAGGTCATTATGTAACCGGCTCTGTTTACGGCGGATTTGGCGACATCTGGGATATGGAATGGCATGAGCTAAAATTCCATGCGACGATCCAAACCGGACAAGCCGGCAAAGATATTCGAAATATTGCATCGGTTAGCGGTGACAATTTCGACGAACCAAGTAGTCCGGAAAAAGAAATCAAAATCTATCCGCGTAAACCGGTCATCGTATCGGAGAAGTCCGCAACGAACCTCGAAGCGGGCAAGGATACGTTTGAAGTCGGCGATACCGCTACCTATTCGATACGGACAAGAACGGTAATAGCCGATACGTATATGGCCAACTTGGTGATATCCGATACGCTACCGGCAGGCTTGGAATATATTCCGGGCAGCTTGAAGGTGGATGGCGTCTCGGTCTCCGATGACAAAGACGCTGATAAAGGCCATTATGACTCAGGTCAGGTTGTCGGTCACTTCGGAGATGTGAAGGATACAAAATGGCATACGCTGGAGTTCCGGGTGAAGATCGTAGCCAGCGCTGGTCAATCGATCCGAAATACTGGCGAAATTACCGGCGACAACATCGACGAGCCGAGCCGGCCAACGGAAGAGATTGTGGTTGTGGACGGCGGCACACCGCCGGTGGACCCACCGGTTGATCCACCAGTCACACCACCCGTGGACCCACCGGTAGATCCAGATCCACCAGTCACACCACCTGTAACACCACCGACTCCGCCTTCACCTGTCATCGAGTCACGAAAAACGTCGAAGGATATCAATGGCGGAAGCATCGCGGTCGGCGATACGATGGAGTATACGATCTCCGCACGCAATACCGTTGCCGGCAGCCATATATCGAACCTCGTAATTGCTGACATCCTTCCGGAAGGGCTGGCGTATGTAGCAGACAGCCTGAAGGTAGACGGCGTCTCCGTTACCGACAACACAGATGGCGACAAAGGCCAATATGTTGGCGGCAAAGTCAGCGGGAACTTTGGACGGATTACAGATACCGAATGGCATACGATCGAGTTCAAGGCAACCGTCAAGGCGGGACAAGCCGGTAAATCGATCGAGAACATTGGTGAAATCACAGGTGATAATGTGACAAGTCCGGAGAAGCCATCGAATGTCATCGAAGTGACGGACAACGAGAACAATGATGGTAACAGTCCGAATCCGGGTGGAACGGGAGATTCAGACGGAGATTCGAATGAAGACCCGAACGGAAATTCGAACGAAGACTCGGATGAAGATTCTAACGGGAACCAGAATGAAGACTCGAATGGAGACTCCGACGGGGATTCGAACACCGGGGCACAAACACCGGACGATCATAACGATTCAACATTGGGTGTATCGGATTCGAATCCACGAGATCCGGCTGAATCCGGAAAACCGGAAGCAACGGAGAATGGGCCTAAATTACCGAATACGGCTACGAATATGTATAGTTATATGTTAGCGGGATGCTTCGTCCTGCTTGCAGGATTGCTTTTGTTGAGAAGAAGAAAAGTATAGCATAACAACAGCTGCCCCCCAAGTGAACCTACTTGGGGGGTAGTTTTATATTTCCCTGTCTCTTGTTAGCCCACCATTCTGATCTGTCACCGCTCTCCCCTCCTCAATACTTATAAGCGGAGCAGCAACACCATATTTAAACGATTTTTAAACGGAACTGCCCGTTCGTTTTAACCTTGATCCGTTACGATAAAAGAAATTGGAGCAACAAGGGAGAGAACGTATGCGAGTATTGGAAATGTTGTTGGTGGCATCCTCCGTTTTGGTGCTGATGGTCTTACTGTTCCGTAACATAATCAACCTGAAGGTTGGTGCTATAGCCAGCATCGCTTGCGGTTACTGTTGGCCGCGCAGCTGCTGTTTGAGGGGTATAGGTGGCAGATGATTCCGGCCTATATCGTCGCCGCTTTGCTCCTCGCCTTTGTCTTACTCAGACGCAGAAAAGTCGGGAAACCGCTGCGTTACACGATATTGGCTCTATCCGTTGTTTTGCTGAGCGTATCGGTTGCCTTATCGGTGCTGCTGCCCGTCTTCCATTTACCTAAGCCTTCAGGCGAGTTCAGTGTGGGGACGGAAACGTTCCATTTTATCGATGCCGACCGGGAAGAAACGTTTACCGAGCAGAAGGACGACAAGCGAGAGCTTATCGTTCAGGTATGGTACCCTGCTGCGGAATCTGGCCGGAGCGCCGAGAAAAATGCGGTGTTCCCTAAGGACAGAGAGCTCTTCCAAGCCTATATGCAAGCTTATTCCGGATATCTGGGCCTTCCCGCTCCTGCCCTCGACTACTGGAAATACAGCCGGGCCAATGCATCTATCAATGCCGATCTGCATCCCGCGGACAATCCGTATCCAGTGGTGCTGCTGTCACACGGCATGGGGGTTGGCAGAATTTTACATACTTCGCAGGCTGAACATCTTGCCAGCCACGGCTATATCGTATTCGCCGTCGATCATACTTACAGTACCGTTATGACCGCATTTCCGGACGGGCGCGTGACCGGTTTCCTTACGGAGCAGTCTCAAGAGCGATTATTTGAGGACAGCCGCGCCATTTTAGATGTGTGGAACAAGGATACAGCATTTATTGTGGGTCAGTTAGAGAAGCTGCATTCAGGCGCTATCGCCAGCAAATTCGAAGGAATGCTGGATATGGACAACATCGGCATGTTGGGTCATTCCTTCGGTGGAGCAGCAGCTTTTGAAGCTGTATATTCCAACCCTCGAATCAAGGCCGGCGTGAATATGGATGGCACGTTGTTCATCACGAAGGATCGGGACGACATGAAGAAACCGTTTATGTTCATGGAATCCGAAGATTTTATGAATGTGAACGAGCAGCAGGCGAAATACCGCAAAACCCCAGCCACAGATGCTGAGCTCAAGGAGCTCCGATTAACGCGAGAACAATTCGACACCATTCTAGCGAATCGGGAATTGGAACTGAAGCTGATGGACCGTCTATCGCAACAAAGACAAGGACGGACCATTTATATCGAAGGAGCCGGACACTACAATTTCACCGATCTTCAGCTGTACTCTCCCCTTATCGGACTAACCGGCATGATGGGAAGCATTAATGGAGCAAGGGGCGCGGAGATCGTGAACCGCTATGTTTTGGAGTTTTTCAACCAGCATCTGCGCGGAATCGAGAGTAAGCTTCTGGCCGGTCCCACTGAGGACTATCCGGAAGTAAAATATCCGAACTCGGTTTTTCAAGGAGATTAGATTGAAAGAGAAACGCTCTTCGTATAACGGAGGGCGTTTCTTTATGGGCAATGTAGAGTTCTTGTAGAGATTATCATGATACAATCTCCATCAAATTCAACCCTACCATATGGAGGAAAAATAACAACCCAAGAAAAGACTGCTAATTCCTTTAATAGGTTAGAAATCATAAAATGAGAGGATGGGGAAATTGATCAAGCTTTTTAAGAAAAAACAGGTAGCGTTATTCCTGAGCAGTATCCTGATCATTGGCGGTTTACCGGCAGGATTAGCTCCGAATGTAGTTAGCGCTGCTGAACCGCAGGAGGCTTTAATCACCACATCAAGTGAAATCACCAGCTACAATTATATTGAAAATACAACGAAACCATTGAAAGTAGTTATAGATCCGGCAATTACGGTTTATGACTCGACGTACACGCAGGACTTGAAAGCCGCTACGGTGGTTATTGAGAATCTCCAAGACGGCGACCAATTGGATTTTGAAGAAGCAGGAGTAATAAAAGGAGCCTATAATTCTGATAATGGGATCTTGACGTTAACAGGCACTACTTCTTTTGAAGGCTATACGGAGGCATTGTCCAATGTCAAATTCTCGACAATCTCCAATGTAACATCTGACAGAATCATCAAGTTTACGCTCGGTGATGCCCTTCCTTATGAAGCTAACGGCCATTTTTATAAATATGTTGATAAAGGCAAAGGAAACTCAATTACTTGGGATAATGCGAGGAGCGAGGCCGAGGCTAAGAACAGTGAATATTTCGGACGTAAAGGGTACCTCGTTACGATTACAAGTCTAAAAGAAAATACCTTTGTACAGGAAAAGACATTAGGTATCGGTTGGATTGGTGCAAAAGATATTGAGCGGGATGCGAATACACCTAAAAAAACAGGTGACTGGCGCTGGGTAACGGGGCCGGAAGGCTTGGATAATGGCGGGCAAGGTACGCAATTCTATCAAGGCTATACAGGCAGCGGAAAAGATCTTTTGTATACCAACTGGGATAGTGGCGAGCCAAATGACTATGGTGGAACAGAATTCGTTGCCCATATTTTTGGACCCGATGATAGACCAGGGAAATGGAATGATTACTCTCCAACCAATCCATCGGTTGTGGGATACATTGTTGAGTACGGCGGCATGCCAGGCGACAACGATGTTCAGATCAGTGCTGAGAAGACCCTTTCTTTTGTCAATGTTACCGAGCTTACAAAAGCCAAAGCGGTAGCAGATCAATTAAAAGAAGAGGACTATGCTGAGACCGAATGGCGTGAATTTGAAAAAGCTTTGGAAGCTGCCAATACGGTCATTGAAAATCGCAGTAAAACCCAAGGCGAAGTAGACACAGCCCTGGAAGCGCTGAAAGATGCGCAAGAGCAGCTGAAGCCCCGGGTTACAATCACGGAGCCGAGCGGCGATACCGTATATGTGTCCAAGCCTGAGTTTAAGGGTGCGGCCGTAAAAGGTGCAACCGTCACCGCAGCTGTTTATGATAAAGACGGCACCCTTATCGGTACTCCTCAGGTCCAAATGAATCCGGATGGTACATGGAGTTTTGCACCTGACCAAGAGCTGCCTGATGGCGACTATGTGGTTGAAGTGACTGCTGAAAAAGACGGCAAGACAAGCACGGAAAAGAAAAATGTGACAGTAGATACCACAAAACCGAATGTACAGATCACTGAGCCAAGCGGTGAAAAAGTCAACGTGGCCAAACCGGAATTCAAAGGTATCGCGGACAAGGATGCAAAGGTCATCGTTGAGTTGAAAGATGAGAGCGGCAAGGTAGTTGAGCGCCGCGAAGTGGAAGTCGACAGTAATGGAAATTGGAGCTTCACTCCGTCCGCTGATTTAACGGACGGTAAATACACAGTCAATGTAACGGCAGAGAAACATGGCAAAGTGTCCACGGACACCAAGAACGTTACGGTAGACGCAACAGACGAATCACAGCTATCGGGTCTCGAGCTAAAGCGTGGGGATGGAACACCGATTGCGATCTCTCCGGCCTTTAACGGGGGAGTAACCGATTATCAGGCTTCCGTGACCCAAGATGTATACAATACAACCGTAACGCTGGCGACTTATGACCCGAACGCCACTATCGAAATCTCGCTTAATGGCGGGGCATGGCAAGGAATTCCTAACGGCTCTGCAAGTGATGAATTGCCGTTAGCATTCGGCACCAATACGATTGTTGTGAAGGTAACGGATTCCCAGGGAAATGTGACGGAATATACGCTGACCATCACCAGAGGATCCAATGACAATAACAACAATAATAATAATGGAGGCAACAGCGGAGGCAGTACAACACCTTCTACACCTCCTTCTACGCCGCCTGCGACTACTCCTCCCCCAGCGGACCCTGGTGTGAATACGTCCGTGAACGGTAACAACGGTGGGTTTGCCACAGGGAAGACAACCATTTCTGAAGGTAACAAGCAAACTTCCGTACTGGTAAACAGAGATAAGCTCGGAGACATATTATCGAATGGAACAGGTCAGAAGCTATCCATTCAATCTCCGAATGATGGAAATATGCAGGTTGATGGTTTAACGGCTGCGGACATTCGTTTGTTAGCTGATAAGGGAGCAAGCCTTGATATCGGGAATCCGTTAGCTATCTATCCGGTGCCTAGCAAGCAATTGAACTTGAATTCAGTGTCCGGGCAGCTGGGAAATGCGGCACTCAACGATATCGCAGTTCATATCGACATTAAACGCTCCTCGGAGACTTTGAGAAACAATGCCAAGAACAAAGCAACATCGGCGGGCTACCAGCTGCTGGTTGATCCGGTCGACCTGGATATGACTTTTAGTCAAAATGGTAAGACCGTGAGATCCGGGCAATTGAACGGATATGCTCCGAAATATATCGCTTTGCCAGAAGGCATCGACCCGAATCGAATTACGACAGGCGTTGTGGTCAATCCGGATGGATCGGTATATCATCTGCCAACCGTAGTTACAAAGATTGGGGATCGTTATTACGCACAGATTCATGATTTACGAAGCAGTGGTTCGTACTCGGTTATCTGGAATCCGCAGGATTTTGATGATGTGAGAACACACTGGGCTCAAACGGAAGTGAATAACATCTCTGCTCGCCTTGACTTGAAAGGAAATGGCGGCAACATCTTCGCTCCGAATCGAAATGTGACCCGGGCTGAATTTGCGGAGATTGTTGTATTGGGTCTTGGACTGATGCGTCAGGAAGAGCCAAAAACAACATTTGATGACGTATCAGCAACAGCCTGGTACCACAATGCTATTTCGATTGGAAGTGAATTCGGTATCGTGTTGGGTTATAACGACGGCGCGTTCCGAGGCAACCAGACGATTACAAGAGAAGAAGGAATGGCGATGATCGCTCGAGGTTATCAATTAATCAAGCCAGGCCATGCGATTAGCGAAACGGAAATTAGCAGACTGCTTGCAGGGTACGAAGATGCGTCCCAAGTAGCAAGATGGGCCAAACCTTCCGTGGCAACCCTGCTGTCAGCAGATATTGTCCAAGGAAGCGGAGATAAGGGATTGACTCCGAAATCCTCGATGACGCGGGCTGAAACGGTAGCCTTGATGCAGCGTCTGCTGCAAGTTACGAATTTAATCGATTAAATCAATAAATATGAGTCAATGACCCGCAAGAGGCACTTTGGAAAAAGTGATCGCTTGCGGGTCATTTTTGTTCGATAATCAGACATCGAAGCTCTCTGTTCAGTTTTTGTCTATTTGCCTCGTTTATAATGAGAATCGATTTAAATTATTTAGGAGGTAGATTATGAACACGTCTTTTAAAAAGTACGCTGCCGAATTCATTGGAACATTGGTGCTTGTTCTGTTTGGCTGCGGCAGTGCCGCTACGGCGGGAGGAGAGCTTGGCCATTTGGGAATCGCATTGGCATTCGGGCTGTCTATCGTGGCGATGGCCTACGTCATCGGTCCGATTTCGGGATGTCATATCAATCCTGCGGTTTCACTTGCCATGCTCATTAGGCGTAAGCTAACGGGTACCGACTTCATCGGGTACGTTGTTTCGCAAATTGCTGGTGCGATTGGGGGCGCCGCTATTCTGTACGCCATCATCGTCTCAGCCGGTATGCCCACAACGGGGCTCGGTCAGAATGGTTTCGGCCCTGGGTATGGGATCGGGATTTCAACCACCATGGCATTCGTTGTCGAAATCATTTTAACCTTCGTATTTATCTATACGATCCTGGGCGTGACCTCTACGGAGAGCAACGGAAATGTAACCGGCCTTGTGATCGGACTGACACTCGCTTTCGTACATATTTTAGGCATAGCCTTAACTGGAACATCCGTTAACCCTGCAAGAAGCCTGGGACCGGCACTTCTCCTTGGCGGGCAGGCCTTATCCCAAGTGTGGGTGTTTCTGATCGCCCCGCTTGCCGGCTCAGCGCTGGCCGTTGCTGTATACCAGCTACTGAACAGCAAGCCTAAGGGGAAACAAGTGTAACATGTTGAGCATAAGGGGCGTCTTTCATGTGTGCCCGATTTCATGAATAGACGACAACACGACAAGAAAGCCGGCATCGGCCCTCGAATAAAGGGCACGATGTCGGCTTTTAACTTAACGGCCAAACTCCTTATTGAATATATTATCGTGAGCCTCCGCAACTTCCGGGGCTACCGAGTTAATGGCTGTTACCAAAATATGCTTCCCGCCTACAGGTCCGAAGGCTCTCGTCTCAAATCCGAAAGTTCCGCCGGCATGCCCCCAATAGGATTGCCCGTCCGATGTTTTTCCTTCGTAAATCCCTAGGCCGAATTTACCTATAGGTGAATCTACTGCCGTGAGCATCTGGTCCATCATCTCTTGTTTCAGAAGCTCTCCGCCTAACAGCGCACTGAAAAAGGTGGTCAGATCTTTGACTGTTGAAACCATGTCACCGGCAGCATTTGCCCATGATTGACTCATTTCAGTCAAATCATACATATGACCCGATCTGTCCATATTATATCCTCTGGCATGTTTACCCGGAATATAGGAGCTATTTTCCATAACGAATGTATCCGTCAGCCCGAGCGGCTCGATGAACCGTTTCCTGATCTGCTCCGCATACGTATCCCCGGTGACCTTCTGAATAATTTGACCGGCTAGCAATGTATTGGTGTTGGAATAGTTCCAGCCTTTCCCTGGCGCATATACAGGCGGCTTTGCAAGTGCCAAGCGGATGAGTTCGTCAACGGAATAATATCGGAATGGATTTTTAGGCAAGGTCATGTCTCGCATATCATCATCTGTATAACTCGCAATCCCGCTTGTATGGTTCAACAACTGACGAATCGTAATTTGGTTGCCGTCATATCCGTTACCCTTTACGACCCCCGGTAGCCATTGTTCTACCGAATCATCCAAATTTAATTGTTTCTCCTCAGCCAACTGCAATACAACGGCAGCGGTGAACGTCTTCGTGATGCTTCCAATACGGAAGGAAAAATCCGGTTCTACCCGGCTTGGTACTTCGTAACTGGCTGTACCTGTAGCGTAGGACCAGCGTTGCCCATCCTGCAGCCCACCAGCCACGACACTTGGGACGCGTTTACTTGTTACCACTTCGTCCATGACGCGTTTGACATCTTCCCTATGTTTACTATTCTTTTCCTTTTCCGTGAGTTCTTTTTTGGCTTCTACTGCGAATTCCGACGCTAAAATATTGTTGATATGTTTCTCCGCGTCTCCCAGTACATTGATATTGATCGAGATCACATGTTCACCGTCTTCCGTTCCGCCAGCAAAGTTGGTAAATCCAGGAATACCTCCGCCATGTCCCCATACGCCGGTGCCGTTAGGCATCTTTGTTTGATGTATGCCAAGTCCATACGGCCCAAATGGAGAATCGGCTGTGCTGGTCAGCATCTCCTTCTTCATCTCCGGTGTCAACAGCTTGCCGCCAAGTAAGGCACGGAAAAACGTCGTCATATCTTCCCCTGTCGAGATCATTTCCCCGGCGGCATTAGTAAATGATGGGTTAAATAGCGTAATATCTACTAATTTATCTCCCATGTCCAAGTAGCCGCGGGCATTTTTTTTCGGAATATCCATCGAGTTGCCTGGAAGGAACGTTTCTTTCAATTGAAGCGGTTCAATAATACGCTTCTTAATCTGCTCCGCATAGGTTTCACCGGTAGCTTTCTGGATAATAAGCCCCATAATAACCGTATTTGTGTTTGAATATGACCAGCCCGTTACGGGCTTTTGCTCCAAGGCTCGGTCAATTAACTGTTCGGCTGTATAATTATCGCCTGGATTCGTAAGTAATTTCGTTCTAAGCTCTGGCGTCAAGTAGTCTGGAAGTCCGCTTGTATGATTCAACAATTGACGAATCTTAATCTTATTTCCGTCAAATCCATTACCGTGCACAAGCCCCGGAAGCCATTTCTCCACCGTATCATCGAGGCTTAGCTTCTTTTCGCCGGCAAGCTGCAAGGCAACCGTAGCGACAAACGTCTTCGTTGTACTTCCAATCCGGAAAGCGGAGTCGGCGTCCACCTTATGGTTCCTTTCGATATTCGCTTCACCGGAGGCATATGACCAGCTCGCCGTTCCTTTCTTTACGGTAACAATAACGCCCGGAATATGGTCGGCATTGGCAGCTTTATCGATCGCTTGTTGGGTTGGCGTCTTAACTGCCGCATGTACAGTTCCATAAGCGGGGAATACCAGGGTACCCGCCAATATGGCTGTTAAAGTAAGCGCAGCTCCTTTTTGAGTGGTGAATGGTTTCATAATGCATCGCTCCTATTATTTTGGAATGTTGTGTTGCTTCACTCCTTCACCCTACCCCCGAAGTTGTTAAATCGGACAGTGATAAAACCGCCAAGCTTTGGATGACATCGTACTTGGACCCGTCAAATATCCCGTATGACAAAGTGTCAACTGTTCATGTGACGTGCTGGCTGCAGCCAAGTTCTAACAACCTTCTCCATTGCTTGACGGATCGTGAAGTTATGGTGCATGATAGGTCTGAATTATTTGGAAATTGGTTTGCAAATAAATACAAGCAGGTGTGCATAATCCGTGTTCTCCATAATGAAAAAATGGTTCTGGTATGATTGGTTACTTGTAGCCATACGAACGCTTTGGCTGGTTATTATCGTAAGCACTGCTTTTGTCAATCCGTCATTGATCCATGCGCCGGTTTGGGTTGTACTTTCTCTTGCTTTGGCCGTTTACCTCATTCCATTAACGGTACGCTGCAGAAAAGAAGAACGGTATCTTGCAGTCGAAGTCACAACAGCGGGCTTGTTCCATCTCTATTTAGCCTACGCAGCGCCCGAATTGCTGTGGTCTTTCATTCTATTTGTGATGATTATCAGCTTGACGAGCAGTCGAAGAAGCTATGTGTGGACAGGAATCCTCTGTGGAATCATATTCCCGATCTTGAACGGTTGGATGGCTAATCGCCTCCCGTATGAATATATCGTTAACTGCAGCCTTGGTTTTGCCATCGGCTTCGCGTTTAATATATTAATTCAATCCCATAAGCAATCCCGTATTATTCAAGAGCAGAAGCTGTTACTGGAGCAGCATATTAAGCGGATCGAGGAGCTTACGCTGATGGAGGAGCGCAGCCGGCTGTCACATGAACTGCATGACACGATTGGCCATTCGCTTACCTCGCTCATCGTCGGCGTCGAATCACTGCGATCGTCCGTACCGGATTCTCAAATCGAGAGGATCGATTCGCTGGTCGGTATCGCACAGCACAGTCTGGATGATATCCGAAAGCATCTGCACAAACTCTCTCATACCACGTTAAGCCATTCGTTAAGTGAATCGCTGTGGCAGTTAAGCGAAGAGTTTATGAAATCGACAGGTATAACCGTCCATTTCCGTGTGATCGGCAGTGAGACTCTCGTTATGCAAAAAATAAACTTTAGTCTATATCGCTGCCTTCAAGAGTCTCTAACCAACGCCGTTCGGCACGGCCAGGCGAGCGTGATAACCGTTCAGCTGCATTTCGATAGTCAGCAGCTTCGGTTACAAATCGAAGATAACGGCATTGGAATGGAAAACATCCAATTCGGATTTGGGCTCCATGGGATGAAGGAACGCCTTGAACTATTTAACGGCACGCTGTCCGTCCATTCCGGGTCTGGGCAAGGAACTATCGTCATATGTAATATTCCGCTGCAGACAGAGCCTGTACATGACATGATCCGTCTGCTGATCGTTGATGACCAGGCGATCATCACGGACAGCTTAAAGCATAATTTGGAACAGCATGCTGAATTTATCGTCGTGGGTAAGGCTGGGAACGGGCGGGAAGCATTGGAGCATTGTGAACGGTCTCAACCGGATATCGTGCTAATGGATATTCGAATGCAGGGAATGGGCGGGCTTGAAGCTTTGCTTGAGATGAAACAGCGATGGCCTAATATGAAGGTTGTGCTCATGACAACGTTTGAGGATTCCTTGCAGGCAGCAACTGCATTGGAGCGCGGGGCGGAAGGCTACATCCTGAAGTCGATTCATCCGCGGGAAATGAAGGAAGCCTTGAAACTTATTTATAATGGAGGAACCTGGATCGACCAATCCGTCGCCGCGCAAGTCTTCGAAGAGATGAAGCGACAACGTGAGCAGTTGGAAAGAATCGGCTCAAGTCAGGACAACTACCCGTACGGGCTTACGAAACGCGAGATGGAGATTCTGGAGAATCTATCGGGCGGACTGCGCTACAAATCGATCGCCGCCAAGCTATTTTTATCGGAGGGAACGATCCGCAATTACTGCTCGATTCTCTACTCCAAGCTAGGCGTCAACAACCGAGAAGAAGCAATACAAATGGCGCGATCCGAGAATATCGTATAGGTGCTGGAAGCAGCGATTAATTCAATATACAACACTAAAAGGGACCGGATTTCCTCCGGTCCCTTCGTATTTATTCAAGTAACAACAACCCCTAGATTACTTAGGGGTTGTTGGTTTCAACTCTTTCTCTTTATGCTTTTTTTCTTCTTAGCAAGAATAATCCTGCAAGCAGCATGATGCATCCAGCCACTACATAGTTGTACATATTCGTAGCTGTATCCGGCAACTTGTTACCTGTGCCTTTTCTGTCCCCGGACTCTGCGTTCACAGCGTCATTCGAAGTACCGGATTGGCCGGATTGGCCAGATCCATCTGATTCACCAGCTACATCCGTGTCATCCGAACCATTGGATCCTCCGGATTGGTTGGAGTCTGGAGACTTGGAATCCGAATCACCCCCGCCTGGATTGTTCGGCTTATCGGAAGAGGATCCATCGTTCGTATCTCCTGGGACACCTGGATTACTTCCGCTTCCACCACCAATGATGATGTCTTCATATGGATGATACGGTTCGACCAAGTTATCCCCGGTTACTTCACCTACGTTACGGATCGTCTGGCCGGTTTGCCCTGCTATCACTTCAGCCCGGAATACGATGGTATGCCATGCGGTATCCGTAATGTTGCCGAACTGTCCGCTGACTTTCCCGTCGACATAGGAGCCTTTATCGCCATCCTGGGCATCCGTTACGGATTGGCTGTCCACTTTCAAGCTGCCTGCCACATATTTCAGCTCATTCGGCAGCTCGTCCGAAATCTTCAGATTTCTTACAACATCATTCTGTCTGGTATTGCGCGTCCGGATCGTATACTCGATCACGTCCCCGACTTGAATCGTACCGCCATTAAGGTCCTTCACTTCTTTTCCGGATTCCAAGACAGGCGCCGGATCGACAGAAATCGGGTCATTAATCGTGATCTCTTCACTCGGGCGACTTGGGACATTCAGGTTGTCTCCATTGACTACACCAACATTCTTAATGATGTCGCTATGCTCTCCCTTGACAACCTTCGCCTGGAACACCAGCGTATGCCAAGCCGTATCCGTTACGGTTCCAAATCTTCCTTTTACGTTACCGTTCGCGTATTCGCCTCTGTCACCGTCGGCGTTATCCGTTACCGAGACGCCGTTCACTTTCAATGTACCTGTTACGTACTCCAGTTCTTGCGGCAGTTCATCCGAGATCACCATGTTGGTTACCTGGCTGCCGGAAACCGTGTTGCGGGCTCGAATCGTATACTCGATCGTATCTCCGACTTCAATATTGCCTCCATTTAGATCCTGTGCAGCTTTCTCGGATTCAATTACCGGAGAGCGCGGAACTTCACCTGAACCGCCTCCACCACCGTTACCCGGATCGACAGGATCGACTGGCGGATTAACAGGTGGATCGACAGGTGGTTCTGGGTCTACTGGTGGGTCTACTGGTGGTTCCACTGGCGGCTCCACCGGCGGTTCTACTGGTGGGTCTATCGGCGGTTCTGGCTCAACGACAACTTTTTCCGTCGGTGTGCCTGGCTGATCAATATTGTCACCATCCACTAGCGCCGTATTTTGGATTGTCTGACCGCCTTGTCCCGCTTGAATCACAGCCTGGAACTCCAGCGTATGCCAGTTCAGATCCTTAACATCGCCAAATGATCCGTATACTTCCCCAGTTACAGAATAACCAGCGTCGTTGTCTTTCTCATCGGTGACAGGCAAACCATCTACCTTTAAGCTGCCCGGAACGTATTCCAGCCCTGCCGGCAGCGTATCGGTAATCGTCAGATTTTCCAGATACGTATCGTTGACCACACCTCTCACACGAATCGTATAGGAGATGGTATCCCCGACTTCATACGTGGCCTTGGTTACATTCGTATTAGCTGCAAATTTCTCCGATTCAATATACGGATTCCGCGGGTATACTTCCACTTCTGCTCGCGGCCTGTCCGGTGTATCGACATTGTCGCCGTCTGCGGTCGCGATATTGATAATATCCTTACCCGCTTGTCCTGGTTCTACGATCGCTTTAAATTGAACCGTATGCCAGTTCATATCCGAGACGTTGCCAAACTCGCCGACAACTCGGCTTGATGCATAATAACCGCTGTCGTCTCCTTCGGCATCCGTAACAGATACTCCATCTACGGTTAAACTACCCGGTACATATCTCAGTTCTGCAGGAACTACATCAGAGATTTTGAGATTATTCACCGTGCTATCTGTGATCGTGTTTCGGGTCTGAATGGTATACAGCAGCGTATCTCCCACTTCGGCATGCTGCGCGTCCAAGTTGCCTGGTGCCTTTTCCTCAATGCTTACCGTCTTGCCCGACTCTAACAATGGATTCTTATTAACGGTGAAGTCCGTTTCTGCCGTTACTGGATCTAAGCCACCACTTTTTACATTGGCGACATTCTTAATCGTTTTACCAGCTTGACTATCTAAAATTTTCGCTTCAAACGTAACCTTGCGCTCGTCAGTATCAGATACATGACCGAAGTTCACCGTAATTTTCCCGTTATTATACTCAGGAACTGCTTGATGACTTGCGTGTAAGGTTCCATCGATAAGTTCTAATCCTTCAGGTATTTCATCTTCGATGGTTACATTCTTCGCTACGGTCCCATCGACTGTATTTTTCGCAACAATCGAGTATACAACCGTGTCACCGACTTCATAATAGGGCTTGTCTTCTTTGTTTTTTACACTCTTGTTAATGACTAATTCAGGAGGAATGACTTCTAATGCTACTCCCCAAAAATGCGGAAGGTACGCATCGGTGCTAGTGCTATTAGAATTTATAGGTTCTGCGGTAAACGTATGATCTACACGATCTAACCCTGCTGGAAAAAACGGTGAACCGTTAAAATCATAGTTATATATATCCGTGTTAGCTGGCGTTCGATCCGGATTTCTTGTACTTACATTTTGTCCGTTTTTTGTGATGCTTCCATTCCAAAAGTTAAATTCTTCTCTAGTACTATCACTCACATACGAGTCATTAAGGACTTGGTTATCTTTAAAGGCAGTCATTTTATATTGGTCATTGATGATCGTTCGATTTCCACCGTATACACCAACAACCATACTCCCCTTTAAACTACCC
Organism: Paenibacillus sp. ISL-20; assembly: GCF_018613005.1. NCBI lineage: Bacteria > Bacillati > Bacillota > Bacilli > Caryophanales > Paenibacillaceae > Paenibacillus > Paenibacillus sp. ISL-20. The sequence continues at coordinate 7,039 of NZ_JAGGRD010000077.1, read as the reverse complement.
GCTTGCTTTGTGAGCATAGGCTGATCGGATAAAGTGGCTGTGAAGCTTTTATTGGGAGCAGGAACAATGCCATTATAATAATTTAATTTTGTAATCATTGGTGGTAAATTCTCATTTTTTTCGACCAATACGATATCCCAATTGGCTAAAGCATCGGCGCCCCAAGGAAGCTGCAACGGATTTCTCAGCTCCAAGTTTTTCCCCCAGTAATGTCCGGCGCCTTCTTTTTTAACAAAGTCTGTAATATCATATACACCATTAATGCTTTGATCCATAAAGAACCTTCCGCCCTTTGGTCCTTGGATAAAGGTTCCTAACTCGGTGTCTGTTGAACTTTTGATATTATTAGGAGAAATATAAAGGAATGCCGTTTGAACTTCCCCATTAGGTACATATTCCATTGAGCTGCTGCTGTAAGTTAATGGATCATTATCTGCATCAATGTATCTGCCCTTTATTTTGGGATCATTTGAGACATCATAGCCATATACGTTACTACCGCCAATAGCTTGAAGATGATAGAAGCCAATTTTATCGAATAATGTAATCTCATTTTTTCCATTAAAGGGATACGCAAGTACTTGACTTGAATACATATCTCCTTCCGCTGCTGCTGCAGTACGGGTCATGGAAGGTAGTATACCGCTGGAAATCAGCAGCGCTACCATTAAGCATGTTATTATGTAATGAAGCCTTTTCGTCACTGTTTTTCCCCCTTATGCTTCCGGATTATTTCCGTTAATTGCACAAATCTCGTTAACCATCGATTAAGTCGCAAGGTCCATCTTCTTATCTTTAACCCATTTCTATTTTAAAAAAATATGCATTCCCCCTGTAATTGGAAACTGACAAAGCTACCAAATCAGGTATATAACAATCTTTCATACCTTAAAAAACAAAAAAACCTTCGTCTCAAATTTACATGAATAGAAAAAATGGACGGAGGCTTCCGTCGTATTCGGCAGCTGGCTAGCCTTGTGTTTATCCTTCACACATTAGCCCCTGTAGCTTTGCGTCACCACCTTTCGGTGGGTTTGCTATTGTCGTACGATGTATTAAATTAGCGATAAAATGTATAATTTTACTATACGTTTCATTCCTATTTGTGTCTATAATCCTTACGGCCTGAACATAACCCTTTACACGTCGACTCGGAATGAGCACTGAGTCACTTTTTGACCTGAATTTATTCTCCGGGATGGAAGTCAATCAGATATAAAGAACCTCTTTCCATTTTTGAAATTGGGACTAATGGCTTAATAAAAAGAGGGCACAAGATAAAATAGTCCCCTTCATAAAATTACATGTACTTCGTCTCGCTGCGCACATAAAAAGTTACCTTTGTCCCTTTACCCAACGTGCTTTTGATATGGAGTCCTGTTCCGAAGTGCCTCTTTAAGCGCTGATCCGTATTGATCAGGCCGACTCCCGAGCTACGGTCTGCTTTTCTTTCCAATATCCGCTGCAATTGAACTTCATCCATTCCGATCCCATTGTCTTGAACCGTTATCTCTGTATGCGTGTCATGGACAGAAATTCGAATATGTATTTCCCCTCCGCGAGTACGCTTCATAATGCCATGTCTTATCGCATTTTCAACTAAAGGCTGGATCGAAAGGAAAGGGACTTCTAACTCTTCGCAGTCATCTACCTCCCAAACGACCTGCAGCCGCTCTTCAAACCGGACCTTCTCAATATATAGATACGAGCGCACTAGACTTAACTCCTCTTGGATCGAAACAAGTCCATCCGTATCTTGGAACCTAAATTTAAACCGCAAAAAATTGCTGAACTCATCAAGCAAATGACGCATCTTATCCAAATTAATGTCGCTTAAAGCGGTTACGGCACTTAATGCATTGAATAAGAAATGAGGTTGGATTTGCGCTTGCAGCCATGCAGCCTCTAATCGCAATTGGTCCCGAACCGTTTGTTTAATCGTCGTTAGCGCCTCAATCCGCGATCTGATTTCTAATGCTTCCACTGGCTTTGTCACATAATCGTTGGCTCCTGCTAAAAAACCACTTTGGATATCTTTCGGCTGGCTTCTTGCGGTAAGGAGCAACACAGGGAGCTCGGTAAGTGTATACCGCTCTCGAATTCTTCTTGTCAGCTCATAACCCGACATCTGCGGCATCATAATATCGGAGATGACCAGATCCCATTCCTTCGTGTCCAGCATAGCCAATGCTTCTTTACCGCTCGTAGCCATCGTTACATCATAATCGTCAGGCGGTAGTATGGCTTCGAGCACTTGCAGATTGACAGGATCATCATCCACAATCAATAAGAGCGGACGATCACGATTCATTGCAATAAAGGTTGTTTGTTTTGCCACTGGCGGGATGTCCTCTTTTTCCAGAACGGCTGAGGCTGTTTCCTGAGTCGACTTTGCTTGTAATGTTATTGGGTCGAATGAGTTGGAAATCTCCCCCTCATCCTCTGCATTCAGATCCGCTAGCTTTAACGAAAATGTAAACTTCGAGCCTTCTCCTAAAACAGAGGACACCTCTAACGTACCTCGATGAAGTTCAATAAGTTGCTTGCTTATACTTAAGCCCAACCCAAATCCGCCTTCAATCATCGTCTCGCTGGCGCTGGCTTGCTCGTACGGAAGGAATAAGCGTTTCAGCATGTCCTCATCCATGCCGATCCCGGTATCAGCAATAACAATATACGCGCTTCCGTCCTCTGCCAAAGCCTGAATCGAAATGACCCCTTCATTCGTATACTTCACGGCATTATGAAGTAAATTGAAAACAATTTGAATCAGCCGGTTCTCATCCGCTATGACGGGAGGAAAATCCTCAGGAACCTGATTTACAATGTTGACAGACTTCACTTCCGCGTTAAATTGCAGCATATCAATGACTCCCGTTATGATCGGCTGAATCGATATGACTTTTTTCTGTAAACGTGGGTTGCCTTCCCGCAGACTCATCACATCAATCAAATCATTTAATATAAGTGTTAGCCGACGTCCTACAGAGAGTACCGTTTCGAGCTCCTTGACACTTCGATCCTGTAACAAATGTCCTTCCCTGTTCAAAACGGACTGTGACATGTTAAGGATGCTATGGAGCGGATTTTTAAATTCATGAGACGTATTCGCCAAAAATTGATCTTTATGGTCATTCACTCTTTGCAAGGTTGCGGCAATCTCCTTGGTGTTAGCATGCATGTTGAAATAACCCTTAAACCATACAGACGCCAAGCACCCCATCGATATAATCAGGTCAAACGGATAGTGGACAACGCTCAAACCGCTCTCCCGCCAGAATAAAGACCACAGAAAATGGTGAACCAGCGCAAGCATAGAAAAGAGCAGTAACAGATGGCTTTTTATATCCTTGATTACTTTTTTTAAAATGGCTATGATCGTGATTACGGCTGCGACGGATCCCAATAAGAAATAAACCGGGAAGAGCATGATCACCTGATGGGGAGCTAAAAACAACGTAACCGCGGCAGTCCCCAGATTCATTACGGTATAAACAGGATATATCCTGCGCCAGTAAGGGAGTTCACGATGATTCGTACACTCCAACAAAGCATAACATCCGATCATAAAAGCGGCATTGGATAGCCGAAAATCCCAATCACTGCCGATATAAAACAATTGATGAAACAGCTTCTCATCGTTACTAAATAGGCTGGAAAGTGTTACGCATAGTGTCAACAAAGAAAAATAAAGCAGCTTCTTCTCTTTATTTCCTAGTAAAAACAAAATAAGTGCATACACAGAATGCATAAGAAATATAATGGCTCCCAGCGTCTGCATGGAAACGGAAAATTTCATTTCCTTGGCAATGGCTTCTTCTGAACCGAATTTAATGGACCTGGCAATGCCGCTGCCCCGACTGTCCACATAATTTGCCGCCTGAATCACTAAGTCGATGACACCGTTGTCGTCTGCCGTAAAGCTTGTAGAATAAGGCAGGTTCTTCGCCGTATATTCTTCCTTTGTTTTCGCCACCTGCCCGGATTTAGCAAGCAATCGGCCATTTACATATAATTCGGATGAAGTGCGTACGCTGGGTACACGAATACTATAATTAACGTTCTGTTTCGGATTTACTTTAATACGCAGGAGATAGGATGCATAACCATATGGGGTCGGCTCTTCGCTATGTAAAGCTTCATTCCATCCTCCTGGAACCGAAATCAGCTTTGGCTCGATCTTGGCTGACGCACGCTGCCGACGACTACCATCCAGCAACCATTGTGACGGATAAAACTCCCATTCCCCATCAAGCAAGAGAACGCCGCCATCTTCTGCATTCCAATGACGCAAATCTAATTGCCCATTCGTCATGGACACCTGCTCTTGATGAGGTAACAATTCCATCCACACCATGCGCAAGCTCGATAGAATGACTAACAATAACCCAATTAACAAGATCATATGACTCTTTTTCATTTGGTATTTTGGTGAGTCGTTTGCCAAGAAGTATTCCTCTCCTAATCCATTCTAATGTAGGCACTGCTCCATCATTTACGGTTCCAAATAGATATGAAAGAACAACCATTGACGACTTCCATGCCATCAATGGTTGTTTGCGTTGCTTCATTATTTATCGATCAGGTTGGTCACTTTCAGCATTCTTGCCATCAGTGCGGTTACCTCGGCACGCGTCATTTGCGCTTTCGGACTAAGCGCTTCAGGTCCGTTGCCTTGAATAATTCCCGCATTGATCAATTGTGTTACATCCGCTTTTGCCCAAGCCGCTACATTTGCCCCATCCGTATATTGTGCCAGCGTGGATGCGATCTGCTCCTGATTCGGCACATCTTTGGATTGAATCAAACGGTACGCGCGAGCAATCATAGCAAAACCTTGCTCTCTCGTAATTTGCAGACCGCCTTTGAAATTGCCGTCACTATAACCACGAACGATATCAAATTCATTCGCAATGGATACAGCGTCCATATACCATACGGAGGCCGGTACATCAGAGAAATTAGCCTGTGGTGCATCCTGACGCATTAAGCCCAGGCCTAACACGACAATTTCAGCAAATTCGGAGCGTGTGACATGGCGATTCGGCGAGAACGTATTATTGCCGTTTCCTTTAAGGTCAAGTCTTGCTGCAATATTGTTGACATCCTCTCTGCCCCAATGGGATCTTACATCCTCGAAATCCTGAGGATTCCAGATGACCGAGTAGGTGCCGCTGCTGCGAAGATCATTGATGAGCGCGAAGTACCGGTTATCGATTTTTGTTACGACCGTCGGCACGTGGTATACACTGCCGTCCGGATTGACGATCACGCCCGTCGTGATGCGGTTCGGATCTACGCCTTCCGGAATTGCGATGTATTTTGGTGCATAACCATTCAATAATCCCGCTCTATCCGTTTTTCCGTCATGCATAAAGGTCAAATCGAGATCAACCGGATGCACAAGCAGTTCATAACCGCCTTTGGCAGCCTTCTCGCGGGCAAGTTGAGCCAACTCATCGCCCGAACGTTTGATCTTGATGTTAGTGGCAATGTCGCCGATCGGCGCGTTGCCGAACTGTTTGCTAATTGCGTTAACATCGAGTTGTCCTGCTGGAACCGGATAAATGGCCAGCAAGTCTTCGATTTCCAGGCTGGAGCCGGTATCGGCAAGTTTCTTCAGATCTTGGACCGTCAATCCTCGAACTTCGACATCACCGTTACCCGGTACGCGGATGCCCAGTTTCTGTCCTTTGCCGTCCGCAAGAATGCCGGACAGCTTGTCCTTATCAATGGTAACCGTCGTGTTCGTACGATCTCCCGTTTGGTTTACGGTGCCGGAAGCGAACGAAGTATTCGAACCGTTAACGATTGTTATAATGTTTGCTGGTTTCTCACCTATGCCCGGAAGTGGCGTTGTATTGCCAGTGCCCGAGTTGCTGCCTCCGCCAGTGCTGCCACCGCCGGAGTTATCGTTACCGGACGCTCTCGTTACCGTCAAAGTATACTCTTTGAACTTGCCGTCTTGATCCGTAACCTTAACGGTAATGATGTTCGGACCGACATTCAGCGCGAGATAATCGCTGATCTTACCGTTCGGTATCGTTTTCCATTCGCCGTTACCCAACCGAATCTGAATCGAAGCGTCCTGATCTTGCGCCGTTGGCGTCAGTTGCAGTTGATAAACGCTATTCGTTACGCTCATCGTATAGGCATTCTGGTCCGGATTGAAAGCCGGATACAGGCTTCCTACGGATGGAACCAATGATTCCAGCTTGTTGTTGGCTGTTGCAGCACTTTCACGAACGATGGTATAGGTATACTCGTTGATCAGCTCGCCAGCTTTGTTATAAACACCGACTTTAATCTGGTTCTCACCTTCGTTAAGCGGCAGCTTACTCCACTCGTTGGCAGGATATTCCTTACCCTCCACGAAGACTCTCACCAAAGTATCGTCCGGATGTTTCGCCACCGGATTCAGGCTGATGCCGTATACGTCGTTCGTTACCGTTCCGCGATAGTTTTTGTACTGATTCGGATCGAACTCGGGGGTTAGCGTAATCCCCTTTTCGCCGTCTTTGGTAAGGCCGACAAGGTTCAGCTGATCCAATTCCCCGCTGAGTTTCACAAGCTCCTTCTCTGCTTGCTGCAGAGCGGTCAGCGCCTGATCCACTGCTTCTTGCGTCGCGTTGTCATCATTCAGTACGCGATCCGCTTCTTCAAGCACGCGGTTCAGGTTCATCCAACTTTCTTGGGTGTATTCTTTCTCGTTAAGAGCTTTTGCTTCCGTCACTTTCGTTTCGAGTTTCGATTTATCCACAGGTGTCACTCGAACCAACTTGTCCAGTGCTTCTTCCAGCTTCGCAAGCGCCTCATCGACTTCTTGCTGAGTGACATCCGGTTTGTTCAGCACCGCTTGTGCTGCCGTTAGCTCCTCTTGCATCACTTGCCAGCTCTCCGAGGTGTATTCTTTCTCGGTGAGTGCTTGCGCTTCGGTTACTTTTGTTTCGAGTTTCGACTTATCTACTGGTGTCACTCGAACCAATTTGTCCAAAGCTTCTTCAAGCTTCGCAAGTGCCTCATCAACTTCTTGCTGAGT
>NZ_JAGGRD010000076.1:0-13850 GCF_018613005.1 Paenibacillus sp. ISL-20 | reverse complement strand
GAGCATCAAGACTATCCGTTCGAGGAATTGGTTGACCAACTGAATCTGCCGCGAGAGACAGGGAGAAATCCATTGTTTGATGTCATGTTTATTATGCAAAACATGGATGATAGCGGTCTGCATACTGACGATGCGAAATTTACGACGTATGAGATGATTCGCAATATTGCAAAGCTGGACCTGTCTCTCGAAGTAATCGAAGAAGCAGAGGAACTGGAACTTCATTTTGAGTACAAAACATGTTTGTTTGACAAGCAAACGATCGAAACCGTTATGAATCACTTTAATGAACTGCTGGATCAAATTGCGCAAAATAATCAAGTAATGCTTAAAGATATTGAGCTTACAAGCAAAGTAAAGAAGCGTAAATCAATAAAACTGGATCTTATGGATTTTATGGTGTAAAGGAGTGTTGGAATGAAACAATCCCCATTATCAAGCATTATCGCTTCTTCTAGTGAATTTGAAGCAGAGAAAGCATTTTGGACGAAACTTTTAGAAGGAAGCGAGCCCAGCGCTTTTCCATATGATTTGGTGAATGCCGGACCAAGCAGAGAAACAATAGAAGAATATCGTTGTGACGTTCCGAACGAAGTTGCAAAAAAATTGTTAACGTTCAGCAATCACTCTAACTATGGATTGTTTATTGCGCTGTTATCTTCAATAAAGTTTTTACTATATAGTTATACCGGCACCAAAGATCTCTTAGTAGGAATTCCTGTGTTCAGGCAAGAGGATGATTCGCCCTTAATAAATAATCTGCTGCCCATTCGGACAAAAATAAGCGACAAGGAAATTTTGAAAGACTGGGTGCAGCGTATTAAAGAAATGATAGTGCAAGCAAATGAAAATGAGAACTATCCAATCCATACTATTACTGCGGTTCCCGGGGGTAGCGACAGCTACCCCGTCAGGGTAATCGTTGCATTGGATGCTATCCATGACCTGGAATTGGTAACGCCGAGCGAATTTGATGCCGTTTTTAATTTTCATAGAAATGGAGACAGTTTATCTCTAAGCGTATTTTACAGCGCCAATAAATACCGCTTTGAGACTATACAATCTTTAAGCGTGTATTTATTAAGGTATTTAGAGCTTATAGCTCATAACTTAAATACAAAAATAGAATTAATAGAACTGCTGTCCGATGCGGAAAAGCAACAGCTGCTAGATGAATTTAACGATACTGAAGCCGCTTATCCGGAAACAACGATCCATCGGTTGTTTGAAGAGCAGGCGCAGCGCAGCCCTGAACAAACGGCAATTGTTTTTGAAGAGCAAAGGCTGACCTATCGGGAATTGAATGCCCGAGCGAACCAGATCGCGAGGTATTTGCGGAAAATGGGCGTTGTTCAAGATCAAACAGTAGCGATTGTGATGGAACGCTCACTAGAAATGATTGTGGGAATACTGGGGATTTTAAAAGCCGGCGCAGCGTATTTGCCGATTGATCCGGAATACCCGGCAGATCGGATCGCATTTATGTTAGAAGACAGCAGCTCGGACTGCGTTGTTATTCAAAGCCATTTAAGCAAATGCATTCCGAAAACCTATACTGGCAAGATCCTTGATTTAAACAGCGGGGAGTTCCATATAGAGGACGAGGCCAATCCAGACTATGAGTGCGCGTTAACCAGTTTAGCTTACGTAATCTATACCTCGGGAACGACTGGAAACCCTAAAGGGGTTATGATTGAACATCGCAATATCTCCAATACGTTGCAGTGGAGAAGAGAGATGTACGGGCTTGCTTGCAGCGATACGGTTGTTGTAGCCACACCTTTTGTTTTTGATGCATTTGTAACGAGTATGTTTACAACGTTAATCTCTGGAGCATCGGCCGTCCTTACCGAGATCAACGAGTTTATTAATCGGCTAAATCATGGCGGGGCTGAGGGGACAGAGGGGACAGAGATTACTCATTTTATCGGGACTCCTTCTATGTACTCATTAATGCTTGAGCATGCGCTGCCTAAGCGGCTTGAAGGATTGAAGCAAGTTACACTTGGCGGAGAACCGTTAAGCAATAACCTTATTGATAAAACAGCGCGGATACTGCCGCAAGCGGAAATCATTAATGAATATGGTCCGACTGAGAACAGCGTAGTGGCTACCGTATACAGGGTAGAGCAGGGAAAGCAAAGCATACGCACGATTGGAAAGCCGATCAGTAATACTAAAATATATATAGTCGATGAATCCAACCGGTTAAAGCCGGTTGGGTTTTCAGGAGAGTTATGTATAGCTGGCATGGGTGTGGCGCGCGGCTATCTTAATAATTCAGAGCTAACGGCGTCTAAGTTTGTTGCAAGTCCGTTCGGAGCGGAGGAGCGGATGTACCGAACAGGCGACCTGGCAAGGTGGATGCCGGATGGAAATATTGAATTTTTAGGCCGGGTTGATCATCAGGTGAAAATTCGGGGCTACCGGATCGAGCTGGGCGAAATTGAAGCGCAGCTGCTGAGAAACGAGGGAATCCGGGAAGCAGTCGTAACCGCGAGGGAAGACGAGAGCGGAACGGGATACTTGTGCGCATATGTGGTGAGCGAGACGGAAATGACGGCAGATGAACTGCGGCAACAGGCAGGTGAAGGGGTGCCGGAGTACATGATTCCAAGCGTGTTTGTGCGCTTGGCTGAAATCCCGTTGACGAAAAATGGCAAGGTGGATCGGAAAGCGTTGCCGGAGCCGGATGACAGCATAAAGAGCGGGGCTGCGTATGTATCGCCGCGCAATGAGACGGAAGAACGCTTGCTCATCATTTGGCAGTCGGTCTTGCAGGCGGACTTGATAGGAATGATGGATAACTTTTTTGCCTTGGGCGGTCATTCGTTGAAAGCGACGACACTGGTGGCGCGAATCAGCCAAGCTTTTGGCGTCGAAATTCCGCTGCGGGAAGTGTTTCAACGGCCAACGATTGCAGAAATGGCGGATTATATGGGGGCAGCGGAGAAAAAGCAGCAGCAGCGAATAGCTCCTGCATTGCCGCAAGTGTACTATCCGGCGACTTCCGCCCAAAGAAGATTGTTTGTTTTACAGCAATTCGATCCGGGAAATACGCATTATAACATATCAAACGCATTGCAAATGAAGGGCAGACTTGACCGGGGGCGGCTGGAGAAAGCGATGCAAGCGCTGATTGACCGGCATGAGGTGCTGCGGACGTCGATTGAAACATCAGAGGGAGAGATCATTCAACGGATTCACGAAACGGTGGACTTCCAAGTTGAATATGAGGAAGCGGACGAAAACGAAATCGAAGCGCGGATTACGGCGTTTGTGCGGCCGTTCGATTTAGGAAAAGCGCCGCTGCTGCGTGTGGGCGTTATTCAGGTGGCCGAAGAGAAGCACATGCTGCTGTTCGACATGCACCATATCATTTCCGACGGCGTATCGGCGAACGTAATCGCCCGTGAATTGTCGGCGTTGTATGCCGGAGAAGCGTTGCCTGAGCTGGCGATTCAGTACAAGGACTATGCGGTGTGGCAGCAGGAGCATGCGGCAAGCGAAGCGATGAAGCAGCAGGAAGCGTACTGGCTGAACCTGTACGCCGAAGGCGTGCCGGTGCTGAATTTGCCGACGGATTACGCGAGACCGGTGATGCAAAGCTTTGCCGGAGACCGGGTACGGTCGCGGGTGTCGAAGGAAGTGACGGAAGGCCTGCATCGCGTGGCAAAGGCGAGCGGCAGCACGTTGTACATGGTGTTGCTGTCGGCCTACAGCGCATTGCTCGGAAAATACAGCGGGCAGGAAGACGTGGTGATCGGCACGCCGATCGCGGGCAGAACCCATGCGGATGTGGAAGAAATGGTGGGGATGTTCGTCAATACGCTGGTGCTGCGGAGCCGTCCGGCGCCGGACAAACCGTTCACGGAGCTGTTGGCGGAAGTCAAAGAAGCGGCGCTGGACGCCTACGAGCATCAAGACTATCCGTTCGAGGAATTGGTCGACCGGCTGAATCTGCCGAGAGATACGGGCCGAAATGCGGTCTACGATGCGATGTTTGTATTGCAAAACATGGACATGCAGGCGCTGGAAATGGGCGATTTCGAGCTGGGCGCTTATGCAGATTCCGCTGGAACGGCCAAATGTGATATAACGCTGACGGCCATTGAAGAGGACGAAGAAATCGAGCTGGAGCTAGAGTACGGCAGCGCGCTGTTCCGCAAAGAGACGATCGAGAGAATGTCGGGTCATCTGCTGGCTTTGCTGAAAGCAATCGGAGAGCGTCCAGCAGCAGGCATAGGCAGCCTGGAGATGTTGACGGAGGAAGAAAAGCAGACGCTCCTGCACGACTTCAATGCGACGGAAGCGGCCTATCCGAAAGAGAAAACGATTCACCAACTGTTTGAAGAGCAGGTATTGCGTACGCCTGCCCAAACGGCAGTTGTATTTGAGTCGGCAGAGTTGACGTATGAAGAGTTAAATGCCCGTGCAAATCAGGTGGCGCGGCAATTGCGTTCCAAAGGAGTGGGACGCGACCGGATCGTGGGAATTATGGTAGAACGGTCGGCAGAGATGCTCGTAGGCATTCTGGGTATTTTGAAAGCGGGAGGCGCGTATTTGCCAATCGACCCGGAATATCCGGCGGACCGGATCGCGTACATGCTGGAAGATAGCGGTACGACATGGCTGGTGACGCAAGGCAGCTTGCGCGGACAAATTCCGTCTGCTTTTGGCGGCGAAGTGATTGATCTGCACAGTGAAGCTCTGTACGGAGGGGAAACGTCCAATCCGAACTATGCGTGCGAGCCGGACAGTTTGGCTTATGTAATCTATACCTCGGGTACGACAGGGCAGCCAAAGGGCGTTATGATTGAACATGCCCAGATCTCCAATACGTTGCAGTGGAGAAGGGACGAATATGCATTACAGAGCTTTCATAACATATTGCAATTATTTTCATTTGCTTTTGATGGTTTTGTAACAAGCCTGTTTACGCCAATTTTGTCCGGTTCAAAAGTGGTCTTGATACAAGAGGAGCTTGCACGAGATCCAATGGCAATCAAGCGCTTAATTTTAAAAGAAAAAATTACTCACTTTATATGTATTCCAAGCTTATATAGGTCTTTGCTGGAAATCATGACGACAGTAGAGAGCGAGCATCTCGTCCAGGTTACATTAGCAGGAGAACCGCTTACCGAGTCTGTTCTAAATCTGTCGTTTGAAAAGTTTCCTTCCGTAAAGATTATGAATGAGTACGGCCCTACAGAAAATAGCGTAGTTGCGACATATAAGGCAGTGACCGACCTGACTCATATAGGCATTATTGGCAAGCCAGTAGCAAATGCGCAGATATACGTGCTGGACAGGCTGTCCGATCGGATGCAGCCGATTGGGGTTCCGGGAGAACTGTGTATTGCGGGAAGCAGTTTGGCGCGCGGCTATCTTAACAATTCAAAATTAACCTCGTCCAAATTTGTCGCGAATCCGTTTGCTTCCGGGGAGCGGATGTACCGGACGGGGGATCTGGCGAGATGGATGCCGGACGGAAACATTGAGTTTCTAGGCCGAATCGATCATCAAGTGAAAATTCGGGGCTACCGGATTGAGCTGGGAGAAGTCGAAGCGCAGCTGCTGAAGCACGAACAAATCCGGGAAGCGGTCGTCAGCGCGAGGGAAGACGAAAGCGGAGCAAAATATTTGTGCGCGTACCTCGTGAGCGAAGAGGAACTGACGATAGCGGAGCTGCGCCAGCATATGGGAGCAGGGCTGCCGGAATATATGATTCCGGGCGCGTTCGTCCAGCTGGCGGAAATTCCGTTGACGCCAAATGGCAAAGTAGACCGAAAAGCGTTGCCGGAGCCGGATGGCAGCATGAAGAGCGGGGTCGCTTATGTGGCGCCGCGCAATAAAGCGGAAGAGCGGTTGCTGGTTATTTGGCAGTCGATTTTGCAGGCAGACACGATAGGGGTAATGGACAACTTCTTTGCTCTGGGCGGCCATTCGTTGAAAGCGACGACGCTGGTGGCGCGAATCAGCCAGGAGTTTGGGGCGGAAATGCCGCTGCGCGAAGTGTTCCAACGGCCGACGATTGCGGGGATGGCGGCGTATATGAAGGCAGCGGATATCAAGCAGCAGCTGCGAATCGCGCCGGCAGCGCCGCAGGCCTATTATCCGGCGACATCCGCGCAAAGAAGATTATTTGTTTTGCAGCAGTTTGATCCGGAAAATGTTAGCTATCATATTCCTGCTATATTCGTAGTTAGAGGCAGCTTGGATCCGGGCCGATTAAACAGGGCAGCCAGGCTTTTAGTAGATAGGCATGAGGCGCTGCGGACGTCGATTGAGACGGTAGAAGGAGAAATTGTCCAACGAATTCACGAAACGGCAGACTTCCAAGTTGAATACGGGGAAGCGGAAGAAGACGAGATTGAAGCGCGGGTTAAGTCGTTTGTGCGGCCATTTGACCTGGAGAAAGGACCGCTGCTGCGGGTCGGCGTTATTCAGGTGGCTGCGGAGAAGCATGTGCTGCTGTTCGACATGCATCATATCATTTCCGACGGCGTATCGGTGAACGTCATCGCCCGCGAATTGTCGGCGCTGTATGCAGGGAAAGAGCTGCCTGAGCTGGCGATTCAGTATAAGGATTATGCGGTCTGGCAGCAGCAACAGCACGCCGCAAGCGAGGAAATGAAGCGGCAGGAAGCATATTGGCTGAATCTGTACGCTGATGGCGTGCCGGTGCTCAATTTGCCGACGGATTATGCAAGACCGGTGATGCAAAGCTTCGAAGGAGATTGGGTGCGGGCGCGAGTGCCGAAGGAAGTGGCGGCGGGTCTGCGACATTTGGCGCAAGCGAGCGGCAGCACCTTGTATATGGTTTTGCTGTCGGCATACAGCGTGCTGCTCGGGAAGTATAGCGGGCAGGAAGAATTGGTAATCGGCACGCCGATCGCGGGCAGAACCCATGCGGACGTAGAAGAAATGGTGGGGATGTTCGTCAATACGCTGGTGCTGCGCAGCCGGCCGGCGCCAGACAAGCGGTTCACGGACCTGTTAACAGAAATTAAAGAAGCGTCGCTAGGCGCTTACGAGCATCAGGACTACCCGTTCGAGGAATTGGTCGATCGGCTGAATCTGCCGAGAGATATGGGGCGAAATCCCGTCTATGACACGATGTTTATGTTTCAAAACATGGATTTGCAAGCGCTGGAGATTGATGGCGCAAATTTGAGTCCATTTGAGATAGCCGGTCAAGTAGCGAAATGTGATTTGACCTTAATAGCCAGGGAAGAAGATGAAGAAATTGAGTTGCAACTGGATTTTGGAAGCAAATTATTTCAAAAAGAAACAATAGAAAGAATGATTGGTCATCTTCTGGAGCTGCTGAGAGCAGTTCAGGAGACGCCTGAAACCATTTTAAGCGATCTTGAGATTTTATCGGCAAGCGAGCGGCATACTTTGCTTCAAAGCTTTAATGACAATGAAGCCGCCTATCCAAAAGAGAAAACGATTCACCAGCTGTTTGAAGAGCAGGTCTTGCGCAGTCCCAAGCAAACGGCGGTTGTATTTGAATCGGCGCAATTGACGTATGAAGAGCTGAATGCCCGTGCAAATCAAATAGCCCGGCAATTGCAGGCCAAAGGGGTTGGCTGCGACCAAATTGTCGGGATCATGGTAGAACGATCGCTCGAAATGATCGTGGGTATTTTGGGTGTTTTGAAAGCGGGAGGCACGTACTTGCCGATCGATCCGGAATACCCGGCGGACCGGATTGCATACATGCTGGATGACAGCGGCGCTGCTTGGCTGGTTACGCAGGGCAATTTGAACGGGCAAATTCCGGATACATTTAGAGGCGAAGTGATCGACTTGCGCCAGGAAGCCGTATATGCGGGAGAAACGGCAAATCCGAATTATGCGTGCGAGCCGGGCAACCTGGCTTATGTGATTTACACATCAGGCACGACGGGACGTCCGAAGGGAGTCATGATTGAGCATGCCAGCTTGGTTAACTTTATACACGCAATTGATCAGGTATTAGAAAATGAGGATATTCATTCGTTTTTACAGATGACCAATATCACATTTGATATATCTGTTTTGGAAATATTATGTTCATTGTCTCGCGGGAAAAAAGTAGTTGTGAGCTTTGATGGCTACAATTTAGATAGATTGGTTTTAAAACAAGACAGAAAAAGTATCGATTTTAGCGTGTTCTTCTTTTCCACCTATCAAGGGGATCACAATAATTATGATTTATTGTTGGAGTGCGCGAAATATGCGGATGAAAATAATTATAAAGCAATATGGACGCCGGAAAGGCATTTCCATGAGTTCGGCGGATTATTTCCTAACCCGGCCGTAACGTCCGCCGCCCTGGCCATGACTACCCATTCCATTCAAATACGATCAGGCAGCGTAGTGTCTCCGCTGCATTCCTCAATTAGAATTGCCGAAGAATGGTCGATGGTGGACAACCTGTCAAAAGGCAGAATCGGGGTATCGTTTGCTTCGGGTTGGCATGCCAATGATTATGTGCTGAATCCGGGGAACTATGAAAAACGGAAAGAAATGATGTTCGATCAAATTGAAGAGGTTAGGAAGCTATGGAATAAGGAGGCGTATACCGCTCCAAACGGCTTAGGCGATGTCACATCTGTTGAAATCTATCCGAAGCCGGTGCAGAAACAATTGCCTGTCTGGGTGACCACTGCCGGGAATGAAGAGACTTATATTAAAGCAGGGGCGGCTGGAGCCAATATTTTAACTCATTTATTGGGTCAAGACTTGGGTGTTTTGCGAAAGAATATAGCTGCGTACCGAAAATCTTTAAAGGCCAATGGTTTTGATCCGTTATCCGGCATTGTGACTTTAATGGTGCATACCTTTATCGATGAGGATTTGGACCGTGCAAAGGAAAAAGTCAGAACGCCGTTCTATAGTTATCTAAAATCAAGCGCCGGATTAATCAGCAGTCTTTTTCCGGAAGAAAGCCATTCGGATGCGGCGGATAATGAACTGTATGAATTGGCATTCGAAATGTTTTGGGAGAGCTCGACTTTATTTGGCAATGCTGAAAAATGCGAGAAGCTGGTTGAAGAGTTTATTAGCGCGGGTGTTAATGAAGTAGCTTGTTTGGTTGACTTTGGGCTGGACGTTCAATCGATCAAAGAGGGATTGCGCCATCTCACAGAGCTTAGAAATCATTATGCCGATTTGGTTGAGACCGGCGAAAAGGATATGCCAGCAGGCCCAGTCGATGCCATGCAATGCACGCCGTCTAAATTGGTCATGCTGAATGAAGATATGGAATCAAAAGCGTTTATGAAGGATTTGAAAGCAATTTTAGTAGGAGGAGAACCGCTGCCGAGAGAATTGGTGCGAAAGACGAGAGAATTTACGGACGCAACGATTTATAACATGTACGGGCCGACTGAGACTACGGTATGGTCGAGCTCTTATAAAATAACGGAAGACAATAAAGTTTATATTGGAAAGCCGCTGTTAAATAACTATGTATATATTTTAAACGATAGATTAAGTTTGCTTCCGATAGGGCAAATTGGGGAAATACACATCGGCGGTGCAGGATTAGCCAGAGGGTATTGGAATAACCCGGATTTGACAGCTATGAAATTCATTGAAAATCCGTTCCGGCCTGGAGAAAAGATGTACAAAACGGGGGATCTCGCAAGATGGCTTCCGGGAGGAAATATAGAGTTTTTGGGAAGAATCGACCACCAGGTAAAAATTCGCGGCTACCGGATAGAGCTTGGAGAAATTGAAGCGCAGCTGTTGCGGCATCCACAGATCCGGGAAGCGGTGGTGAGCGCGCTGGAGGAACTGGAAGGGACAAAGTATCTGTGCGCGTATATCGTGACGGAATCCAAGCTGACTGTAACGGAACTGAGAAATTACATGGGAGAAATGCTGCCGGAATATATGATTCCCTCCTATTTTGTCCGGCTTTCCGAAATGCCTTTAACTTCTAACGGAAAAGTGGATCGCAAACTGCTGCCGCCGCCTGACGGAAGCTTGCAAAGTGAAACCAGCTATGTGGCGCCGCGCAATGAGGTCGAAGAACGGCTTTCCGATATATGGAAGTCGATATTGAAAGTGGATACTATTGGCGTGTTCGATCATTTCTTTGAGCATGGAGGCCATTCCTTAAAAGCGACTACGCTCGTAACTCGGATCACCCAAGAATTTGGGATAAAAATACCGTTGCGGGAAATGTTTCTTAGACCTACGATCGCAGGGCTGGCGGAATATATGGCAGTGGCAGAGAAAAAAGAGCAGTCAGCAATATTGCGAACGGAGCAAAAAGCCTATTACCCTGCTACATCAGCACAGCGAAGACTATTTGTGCTCCACCAGCTAGATCTGGAAAGCACGAGCTACAACGAACCAAAAGTATTCCTGTTAGAAGGTTCATTAAATAGACAACGATTTGAAGAAGCATTCCTTGCATTGATCAACAGGCACGAAATATTGCGAACTTCATTAGAAGCGCTAGACGGAGACGTTGTTCAAAAAATTCATGAAATCAAAACCTTCCAAATCGGGTTCCGGGAAGCTGCGGAGTCGGAAGTGGACGGTTTGATTAGAGCGTTTATAAGACCGTTCGATCTATCACAGCCGCCGTTGCTTCGGGTGGAATTAATTAAATGTAGTCAAGATAAGTATGTTTTGCTTTTGGATATTCACCATATCATTTCTGATGGAGTTTCAAGAGATATTATCATTCGTGATATTTTAGCCATTTATGCAGGGGAGTCCTTGCCAGAAGTAAGAGTTCAATATAAGGACTACGCGGTCTGGCAGCAAACGGCGGCTATAGCCGAAATGATGAAAAAACAAGAAGAATACTGGATGAGCGTATATAGCGGAGGCGTTCCGACGCTGGAGCTAACAACCGACTACGCAAGACCTGCTGTGCAAAATTTTGAAGGGTCGCGCATGCGGACAGTCGTGTCCAAGGATCTGACAGATGGATTGAATCGGCTTGCAAAAGAAAGCGGCTGCACCTTGTATATGGTTTTATTATCCGTTTACGGGACGCTGCTCGGGAAATATGCCGGTCAAGGCGATATTTCAATCGGAACTCCTATTGCAGGCAGAAATCATGCAGACGTGGAAGAAATGATCGGCATGTTCGTCAATACGCTAGTACTTCGTGTCCGTCCGGAGCAAGAAAAAACGTTCGAGCAGCTTCTAAAGGAAGTCAAAGAGATGGCGTTAGCAGCTTATGAAAATCAAGACTATCCATTTGAAGAGCTTGTAGAGAAGCTGAAATTACCGCGTGACGTTTCGAGAAATCCGTTATTTGATGTCATGTTTGTTTTGCAAAATACGGATACGGGGGCTCTTTCCACAAACGCCGATTTAGATGGAGTTCATGTTTCTGAATATGAAATGACTCAACAAACTGCGAAGTTTGACCTTTCCCTCGAAATTGCAGAAGAAGAGGAACAGCTTGTTATAAATCTTGTGTACCGTTCAACCTTATTTATGCAACAAACGATTGAACAGATGCTCGCAAATTACGTGAAAATTTTAGAGTTTATAACAAGCGAAAGTGATCTGAACATACAGCTGAGTGAGATAAAGATCGGAAACGATATCAGTAAGGTGAAAAATGTGATGCCAATTGATTCTGAATTTGTCTTCTAGTTGTTCTATCACAAGGAGGAATAGGTTTGTTAACAAGTCATGAAAAAAATATTATTACAACAAGCATAGAATTTGAGGCGGAAAAGAAGTACTGGTTGGAAAAGCTGGAGGGACAGCCTGTTGGCAGTACGTTTCCATATGATTTCCATACAGGCGACGGGTATCAGCTTAAAAATAAACTCTATTTTTTTCCGTCGGAGCTAGCAGGGAAAATAGAAAGGATAAGCAATAAATCTGATTATTTGTTCTACATGTTCCTCTTATCCGGCGTTAAATATTTACTTCATCGATTTAATGAGAGTACAGATTTGCTGGTGGGGATGCCTGTTTTTAAGCAGGATGCCGGAGTTGTTCTTATCAATGATAAAGTCTTTTTAAGAACGGATTATAATGATGCGAGTACGTTTAAAGAATGGCTTTCTCAAGTTAAAAATACGGTCAGCGAAGCTAATGAGAACCAAAATTACCCTTATTCTGTCATCCGCAATGTAATGGGACTAGAATTACGGATTATGGTGCTGCTTGACACTATACATGATCCGCAGCTCATTATTAATTCTGAATATGATATGGTTTTTTCGTTCCAAAAAGATGAAGAGTTATCGCTTGTTGTCTCTTACAATGCTCATTGCTATCGAAATGAGACGGTTAATTCAATTGTTTCGTTACTAAAAGGATACTTATCCACTGTTTTAGATGATTTTAATGCAACTATGCGTTCATTAGATATTTTGAGTGAAAATGAAAAACAGCTGCTGCTGCATGGTCTCAACGCAACGGAAGCTGCGTATCCGAGAGAAAAAACGATCCATCAGCTGTTCGAAGAGCAGGCGGAGAGAACGCCGGAAGCGGAAGCGGTCGTGTTTGAACAGACACGGCTCACGTACAGGGAGCTGAACAAGCGCGCGAACCGGCTGGCGTATAAGCTGCGTGAAAAAGGCGTACAGGCGGAGAGCCTGGTAGGCATTTTGATCGACCGTTCGGTTGAGATGGTGGTCAGCATGCTGGCGGTGCTGAAAGCGGGAGGCGCGTATGTGCCGATTGATCCGGATTATCCGGCGGATCGGATCGCTTATATGCTGGAAGACAGCGGAGCGGCATGGCTGCTCAGCCGGAAAGGGCTGGCGGAAGGGCTGGCCTATGTGGGAGAAATTATCGAAGTGGAACAGTCGGAATCCTGCGAGGAGCATGGGGACAACCTGCCTCCGGTGAATGAATCGAGTCACTTGGCGTACGTGATTTATACGTCGGGCACGACGGGGAAACCGAAGGGCGTATTGATTGAACACCGAAACGTAGTCCGCTTGCTGGTGAATGATCGCATGCCGTTTGACTTCAAGGAACAAGACGTATGGACGCTGTTCCACTCGTACTGCTTTGACTTCTCGGTATGGGAAATGTACGGGGCGCTGTTGTACGGAGGCCGTCTTGTGGTGGTATCCCGCACGGTGGCGCAAGATCCGGCGCGCTTTGTGGCGCTGTTGGACGAAGAGGGCGTAACGGTTTTGAACCAGACGCCGACGGCCTTCTACCAGGTGATTCGGGAAGAAGCGAAGCGCGAGGCGAGCCATTTGCAGATCCGCTACGTGATCTTCGGGGGAGAAGCGCTTGCGCCGATCCAACTGAAGCCATGGCGGGGAAAATATCCGGCGAGCCGTTTGGTCAATATGTACGGGATTACGGAAACGACGGTGCATGTGACGTACAAAGAAATCGGGGAGGTGGAGATCGCCTCGAACGCAAGTACGATCGGGAAGCCGATTCCAACGCTGGGCGCCTACATTTTGGATGGAAGCCAGCAGCTAGCGCCACTGGGTGTGGCAGGCGAGCTGTATGTAAGCGGGGAAGGCGTGGCACGCGGGTACTTGGGGCGGCCGGAGCTAACGGCGGAAAGATTCATTGCGAATCCATGGAAAGCGGGCGAGCGGCTGTATCGCACGGGAGATTTGGCGAAGTGGAACAGCAACGGCGAGCTGGAATACCGGGGCCGGATTGACCATCAGGTGAAGATCCGGGGTCATCGGATCGAGCTGGGCGAAATCGAAGCGACGCTGCTTGCGCATGAAACGGTGAAAGAATGCGTGGTGCTAGCCCTCGTCTCGAAAGAAGGAGACCGTTACCTGTGTGCATACTTCGTTAGCGAAGAGGAGCTGACGGCGTCGGAACTGCGGAAGCATCTGGGACAGACGCTGCCGGAGTACATGATTCCAAGCGCATATGTGCGTCTTTCG